>JAFGHO010000015.1 GCA_016930085.1 Spirochaetales bacterium | reverse complement strand
TCTTAATTACCCTTTTTTAAAAAAAGTGGGGAATCTTGTTTACCCTGATCGGGTAAAAAATGGGGAATTGAGTTTACCCTGGACAATAAAACCACCGGGACCATTATACACAAGATGCGTCAACAGTTTATCTCCGGTTTGATCGCAACTATTCCGGTCAGCGGTACGATATTCATTTTTTACCTGATATTCAACCTTTCGGAACAGATGTTCGGTCATCTGTTAACGGAATATTTCGGTATCTATTTTATTGGAGTGGGGGTCACCGGTCTCATTCTAACGATGATTGTCATCTGGCTGATCGGCATTATTACTTCCAGTTATGTCGGAAAAAAAATAATGGATTTTCAGGAATTTCTTTTTTTAAAAATCCCTTTTTTAAACAGTATTTTCAGAACTCTCAAACAACTTAGTCACGGAATCTTCGATAACGATAAAAAATCCTTTAAATATCCGGTGTTGGTTGAGATTTTCAATCGCCATTGCTACAGTATCGGTTTTGTTACAGGGAAAAAATCTGTTAGAGTGGGTTCTGAAAAAAACAAAGTGTATCATGTCTTCGTTCCGACCGCCCCCAATCCGACATCGGGATTTCTGATTTTAACAAGCCGGGAAAAACTGAAGAGACTCAATATGACGATTGAAGAAGCGTTTAAAACCATCGTGACGGCCGGAATAGTACATAAAAATAAATACCGGCTGAAAAAATAATATATTAACATCATGTTAATGAAAGACATATAATCACCTTTGATAATAACGTATGTATATTAAAATGAGAAAAAGAGACAACGGACATATTATTATACTGGACCTTGAAGGTGAATTGGATCTTTATACATCCGCCGATTTGAAGAAAGTATTTGATTCATTGAGCAAAAAGGATAATATCAACCTCCTTGTGAATATGAAAAATGTCTCCTATATCGACAGTACGGGGGTCGGTGTTATCGTCAGGGCGATCCGGGACATGAAAAATAACGGAAGAAATCTCAAAGTAATTCAGATGCAGCCCCAGGTAAAAAGAGTATTCGAACTTTCGAATATTTTATTTTTAATCGACTATTATAAAGACGAAAATTCCTCCGTTGCCGGTATATAAACAATCCCGCAACAAAGCGTCACTCTTAAAAAAAATCACCGTAACACGGACACACAATTTTTTCATCCTTACACGTTATCGTAATCAGGAGGAATAATATGCCGCGCAACCGGAAACAACCGGCTGTAACATTTTATCCTCCGCCTTGTAAAAAATAAATTGCACCTTTTGTCTTCTTATCCCGTCGAGTATATCATCCTTGTTTTTCTTCGCATCGACGAGGGTTTTCCATGATGTCAATTGCGAAAAATAATGAAAATCGCTGTTCGCGATGACCGGTAGTCCCGTTTTACTCAAATGCTTTGAAAAAAACCATCCGTTTCCTATTTCCCAGGCATCCACATAGTGCCGTAATTCCTTCCTACGCAGCCATAAATGAAATGTCTGCGGTTCGAGTCTTCTGGTAAAAAGCGGATGCGCCGCAATACCGAGCCCGCCGATCGAACGTATTTTTTTCAGAATAACGGCCGAATCATCCTCTGCGGATAGAAATTCTTTCACATCAAGAGCAACGATATGTGAAGATTTCAGCGGTGAAATATTGTTTTTTGTAATCTCAAAACCGGTTACCACAATCATACCGTATTGTCTCCATGCACGTTCACGCTCCTCTTCAATTGTTTCGATATAACTGTCGAAGTTCTTTTTCGTCAATGTGACATCGAGCCTTTCCGTTATTTTTCCTATCAATGTATTCGTTTCAGCGAGATGGTCCGTTATCGCTATGGCATCGAATCCGGCATTGCCGTAAATGTCGACAATATCGTGAATCGAATGCCGGCCGTCGCTGAAATTAGAATGAATATGCAAATCCGTCAATAACATCATCCCCTCCTTTTCATTCAAAACATCTACTTATAGCGTTATGATTGTATTAATAACAGGTTATATTTTCCTTATTCTATTCATGAGGCAAAGGAACGAATGGAGGAGTATATACACGGCATATATTGTAAAAAGAAACGCCCGCTATTATTTACCTATTCATTTATTAATATAAACCTAAAAAAAAAAATACATAGTTCGACAACGATACAACCGGGAGGTATTGCATGATAATTTTTATCCTCATCCTGATTTTCCCCTGCGTCATTTATTTCGGTAATATGCTGCTCGGCAACATCGGGTTGCTGAAATTGAAACAGAAGCGATACAGACACTATGAACCGTTTGTTTCGATTATTATTGCCGCAAGGAATGAAGAAAAACATATCGGTGAGACACTCGAATGTGTGTTGAATCAACAATATCCGGGAGATAAATACGAGGTGGTACTTGTCAATGATGCATCGATCGACGGGACTACCGATATAGCCGGCGCCTATATGCAAAAATACGGAAACCTTCGCATCGTCAACCAGCCCGAAAAATGCCCGTACGGTTCGAGAAAAAAATACGCCCTCAAAAAAGGCATAGAACAGGCCAGAGGTGAAATACTACTTTTTACCGACGCAGACAGTACCATGTCGGATCGGTGGATTAAAACCATTGCCGGGTGTTACGATCCGGAAGGAACAATCGGGGGCGTCTGTTCGTTTGTCTGCCTCCCGCATAAAAGCAAAGATACACCCGTTATGCGTTTTCAGGAACTCGATTATATCGCCTTGAGTCTGTTGTGCGCCGGGTACTTCGGACTTGGATACCCCGCCTGCAATAACGGAAATAATTTTTCATATCGAAAAAGCCTTTTCCTCGAGGTCGGAGGATTCGACGGGATCGAGCATGTGGCTTCCGGCGACGACGACTTGCTTCTTGAAAAATTCGCGACATTAACGGATAAAAAAATAGTGTACTGTTCTGATCCGGACTCCATCGTCGAGACCGCTCCGGCCCCGACTACAAAAGCGCTATTGAATCAACGTTCGCGCTGGGCTTCCAAGGTATTTGTATACAAACGCCTGTCATACACGATTATTATGCTGGGAATCTTTCTGTTCAACCTCATTCTCTGCCTGGCTCCTTTATTCATTCCGTTTTTTGGAAACGCCGCTTTTCTTTTTATATCCCTTTTTATCGGAAAACTAACCGTAGACGGACTGCTCGTGCTGCCCCGGCTGAAAAAACTCAATCGACTTCGGCTTAAAAAAGGATTTGTACTGCTCGAACTGCTGCATCCGTTTTATATCGTTTATATAGGAATATCCGGCGTTTTAAGCAATTTTATTTGGAAACAGCAGGGAATCGGTTCCTTTGTAAAATCGAAATATGTGAAGGAACCTTCGTAATGCAGCGCGATATTCGAATGAAAAAGCAAAAAAAACCCGGTTATCCCCTGCCGCGATTATTATTGACGCTTGGTCTCAGCATGATCGTTATCTTCCTTATCAGTTTATTGACGTTCAACGCCAAAACGATTATGGTCTTTCGTCAAATCAGTATATACTACATGATATTCCTTTTCATGATGTGGGTGGGACTCGGAATTTTCGACACATGTTCCCTCTATTTTTTTGCAAAAGGTTTCAGCTTTGAAGTCACCATTGCCGGCGCCTTCAAAGCCGTGACAAAACGGATATTCTATAATGTTATTACCCCGTTTAATTTCGGGGGGCAGCCCGCCGCAGTAAAGGCATTGACCCAATACAATATCACCTACGGTAACGCGTATTCCATCGTGTTCGGCAAACTGTTTATCTATTCTTGTTTGAATACCGCGGGAGGGATTATATCATTTTTCGCTTACCGCGAACAGATTAATGAATATTCGGGTTTGAGTATTCTGTTCCTATTATCCGGCATTCTCACTATAATTATGGCCGGCATTTTCATACTCGGATTTATTTACCCGTTTTTGGTTGTTCGTATGGCCGGGTTTATCGAAAAATCGCTTAAAAAAACCGGCCTTTTGAAAAAAGATTATCAACTGAAAAAAAGGATAACAAAGGAAATAATCTCAGCACGAAGCGCAGTCTTCCATTTTTTCAATAAAAACCTTTTCAATCTCCTTACCGGTTCAGTGTTTATTTTATTCCTTTATTTCGGTAGACTCGTTATGCTCTGGCTTTTATTTCAAGCTATCGGTATCAATGTCGATTTTATCGACGGCTGCGTATTGAGCGCTTTGCTTCTGTTCCTCATCTCGTTCATCCCCACGCCCGGAAGCGCAGGATTGGGAGAAGCATTATTCACATTTCTGGCCGCCCGCAATATTCCTCTTCACTTGCTCGGCGTCGTTCTTCTTTTGTGGAGATTGTTCTATCAGTATATAGGAGCAGTCATCGGGGGATGCTTTTCGATCAATGATATCTCCGGTTATATATTCGGAAAAGCAAAACCGCAAAACAAGGTAAAGTCGGCCGGTCGCCTTTGATCGCGAATCCTCCGACGATATCAAAATTTCAACATCACAAAAGTAACATCATCAATTTGCGGCTGGCTTTCCCGATATCGATGGAAATCATTCATAATCGAAGTTTTTAGTTTCAAAAGGGGTTCATCTTTCATTTTTTTAACAAGTGCCGCGATTCTTCTTAAAGAATATGCCTTTTTACTGTCATTGGTTTGATCGAAAAATCCGTCCGTCAGGAGAAGAAGGCATTCCCCCTTTTTAAGTGAAATTTGATTTTCACGGAATGCCGTATTCGCTAAAATCCCGAGTGGTAGATTGACTTCCTTGTTTTTTATAGTCGTCAACGAATTATCCTTGAGAATGTACATGTATGAATGACCGAAATCGTAGAAGGTGATGTTTCCTTTATCCTCGTCAAAGTGCAAGAAAATGCCGGTGACAAACCGGTCCAGTCCGAATGTATGATAGATATAATCATTCAGCTTTGATATAAAAAAATCGAGGCCTTTTGAATAATCGAATATATTCATCATTCCGCCTATCACCGATGTGACAAGCGCGGCGGCAACCCCTTTCCCCGAAACATCACAGATCGCGATAATCCATTTTTTTTTCTCATACTCTTTTATATAGTAAAAATCACCTCCTACTTCTTTTGCCATGCAAACGAAACCAAGGAACTTGAAACCTGACGTTTCGATACACTCATGATCCTTTACGATATTTCCCTGAACGGTTTTGGCCAGAATGATATCCTTTCGCGTCATTTCCGAAAGATAGACGAGCATATTACGGGTTGAAAATATTCCGGCAAAGGTCCCGTCGTGTTTGACAAGACAATAATAGGTGGTTTTTACCGCTTTCATCGCCCGATATATCAATTCCGCCACGCTGAGAATATTACGGTCATACAGAAAAATTTGTACCTGTTGTTTTACTTCCGTTACAGGATGATTCCGCAGGACGTCCCTTCCATACGGCCTGCTTAAAAGATTGAGGAGATCATTCACAATAATGGCACCAATCGGTTTGTTTGCTTTATCAACGATACAAATCGCTCTTATTGTATCGTTTTCCTTTATATCGTCCGCAAGATCTTCGATTCTTTCATCGTGACGAACATAATAAAATTGTGTGGCGATTCTCGAAATTTTCCTTCCCGCGGGATCTCTTTCTGGTACGTATCGTTTTAAAACCTTTATTAAATGTTTCCGGTTATTTCCGGATTCGCTTTTATCATCATACTCAATCTTTTTTTTTATAATCATATCGCAGTACTCCTTTGTGAATGACACATTGTCATCGTTATTGTTAGTATCCGATTAATCATGCATGAATTTTTTACTATATCCCATTCCTCTCTGTCGAACCTCGGACATTAATGGAAAGATACATTATACAAACTAGCATAATTCTCAAAATTTAATGATCATTTGCTAATATTTCAATGTAATTATCGATTATATGATTTACGGAGTGCCATGTCTTGCTTTCTCACATCTCCCGGTAACAGAAGCAATGAAGGAAATAAAACAGTCGGGATTCACGGCCGCTGAATTACCGTACGGGCGGCTGATTGAATCCGGTGTATCCGGACATAATATCGGGATTACCGGTCTTGAACTCGGATTACGACTTTCTTTACACTGTTCCCCTTTTAAGAATACACCCCCGTATTCAGAAAATCACCTCATCGATATATCATATACACAGATCGCCCGCATCTTCGAATTTGCATCGATAGTCAAAGCGGATACCGTGGTGATCAATC
The DNA here is from genome assembly GCA_016930085.1 of Spirochaetales bacterium. NCBI lineage: Bacteria > Pseudomonadati > Spirochaetota > Spirochaetia > Spirochaetales > Spirochaetales bacterium. The sequence continues at coordinate 36,923 of JAFGHO010000015.1, read as the reverse complement.
CCGGCAAACTCGATTTTCCCGTAACCGGCCATGACGATGATATGAAAAGGCTATTTGAGTTGCTTTTTTATCTCGATACGCTGGCGGCTGCTCACGATATATGGATAGCACTTGAAGGAATAAAACCGGAGAGAAACCGTAACAGCGGAGATTATGAAGGATTGTCATTTGTCATGGATAACGCATGGAACAGGATTAAGTACGCACTTGATTGCCCGTCTATGCCTACACTGGAGGACATGTTCGACAGTGTACCATTTGGCCGGATACATTACATTCATCTATATGCCGGTTTCACGCGTGAGGCCGGATGTATGCCGGAGAACGCGGTATTGGAGACGCTGTCATATTACTACGACGGTTATGTTGTTTTCAAGGACAGACTTCAATCAGGCAATTTTCATTTGAATAATCATCATAAAACATGGGATTCCCACTCCGTTTTATCACACTGAAAAGCGATATAAAGTACCACTATCTATTTATATAACAGTCATACATAATTTCGACATAGACCTTCATATCTGATGCGGCCGGTGAACACGGCTTTCAATAGATATGAATCGGTGAAGAAATTGCCTCATCACCATCAACCTGATGAATCCGTACATAATAATAATCTCCCGCATCTACTGTCAATGATTCTGTTATTACAAAGCTTGAACTGTTACCACTCCACCCGCGAATAACCTCGCCATTTTCAAGTAGTTCAAGCCGATCAAAATTTTCATTATCGAAAGCATTAATAACAATATTGCAATTTCCGGCCACTACTTTTCCGCCCATCCTGCTTCCATTCATACAAAACGATAACACAAGTTTTTATCGGCGGTCGAATAAAAACAGCGTTTTTTAGTGCATTATAGATTGCTGCCTTCGTTAATGCCTGTGCGATAACGGCGAGTCGATAATCATTTCGTGTGCCAAAGGTACCCACATGGTTGTCGTCGGACCCGGCTGCGCCTATCTCCCAGTCCCGAAGTAATGCTTCATCAAAATAACCTTTTTTGCCGTCATTGCTAAAATAACCATTCAGGATGTCGATTTAACTCTTTTCATAAAGACAAAAGCCGGACTGATAGAGCCTGCCTGATTATGTTATGTTACGCCGTTATCTTTGTTTATTCTTCAGGTGTTATGCCATATATACAGCGTTGCTTTAATTCGATCCGATTTTGATAATGTTATGAAGCATGAACAAGAGCGCCGCTTCCATCATCACCTTTGCTTTTCCCCTTCTCATGAATATTCTGTATTTCAGATTATGTTTTATTTGACCATATGGTGATTCAACGGTATGCGAACGCTGCTTATATCTTTTCTTGTTTTGCTTCTTTTTCATCCTCTTTCTCATTCGCTCGCGCACCTCTTCATTTTTATCACGTAATATAACCCTGTGAGACGACTTCGTACATAGTGCCCGTTGAGGGCATTTCCTGCATGCTTCGAGATTCGCATAACGAGCGTAATAGCGACCGGATTGCTTCACATCGCCTTTCCTGTCAAGCAGCTTCCCGCACGGACATTTATAGCGATCCTGCTTCTTCTCATATAGAAATCGTGATCTGTCATATTCTCCTTTTGTGGTTTTATTATGAATCTCGACGTCCAGCAGTTTGTCAGGTATCAGCGCTTCCTGTTCGGCTTCATCCAGCTTCTCGTAATTATCCATCGATGCAAATCCGGCATCCGCAACTATTATCCTGTGTCGTCCCCCGGCTTTCTCTTCACTCCCGGTTGCCGCTTCCATTAACGCTTCAGCGTCATTGCATCTGTCGTTCACCTGAAAGTGGATAATGAAATCGCTTCCGCTGTCTGCCGTTGTTGTCACGCTGTATGCCGGATTGATTTCCTTGTTTGCCTATTGCAGAAGAGAACAATCAGAATCGATCATATTGATTTTCATCTTCTCTTCCAACTTATTCTTCTCCGTTTCCGTCCTCCCGGCTCCTTCTTCTTCAATACGTTTCTTGAGGGCTTTTACACCGGCTTCCAGCGTTGCTTTACGCTTTTCAAGCATTTCCTGTTCAATCGTACTCTCTTCATCCGTCTTCTCGATCAATTCCTTGATCCTTTCCCTTATTTTCCTTCGCTCTTCTTTCATTCCGGAGAGTGTCTTGAATCGTTTATATGATGCGTTCGCGCGTATCTTCACGGTGTCGATCGCCAACACATCAAAATTAATCAGATCCTTTTCGATACCAATTTCGACTATCTGTGAAAACAGCTCCACGATCCTTTCTTTGTGTCTCGAAAGAAATTTACCCATCGTTGAATGATCTATCCCTTCATCTCCCGTCAGCTAGCGGTACCCTAAATATGCTGTCGTATCATGCTCGATTTTCCTGAGTGAAAAACGGCAATTGTGTATGGCGTAAAGCGCAACCTTTATGAGTGTCTTCGGATGTATCGGTTCGCGGCCATTCGGCGAATCGAGGTCATATTCAACCTCAATTGAACTTGTGTCGAGTGATTCCACAAGCGCATCAATCGTTCGAAGAGGACTTCCTATCGGAGCGATGCTTTCAAGATCTATAGTCGCAAACAGCAACTGCTGTTCGCGGTTAGGTATGATGAATTGTCTCATGACAAGTATCCTATCACATTATTGAAGATAAATCGACAGCCTGATTATTATAATAATATATCTCAAATCCTTTGTTCTTATTCCACAACTCCATTCCGACAAACTTTTCTGAAGGACGTGAAATAAAGTGGTTGAATTCGACACCTGTTGAATTCCGGCCTCAGGGGTGATTAAAAAAAGCTATGCCCTCTCTCTTCAAGCCAGCCGACAAGACCATAAAACGTATCGGTACCAGACTCGTTAGCCCTGCAGATATCTTCAGTATTTGTCACTGTAACATGGCCATAAGTATTGTGCGACCATTCGAATCCCGAAAAAGCGACGAATACACCGTCCTGATTGTAACGGCCGGCAGTGTTTATCAAGGATTTCCATTCCTTATCAGTCAACCTTTCTGCATGATCGGAAAGGCCAAAAAAATCAAGCCCCACCGTGTCCCTGGCATAACGGTAAGCATCATCCGGGCTTCCTTTCCCGTCCGAATAATTGGAATGATTATGCAGCATGCCGTAATAAACTGTCGCGGGTGTATCGATGGAAATCGATTCCGTTTGAATTACCAGAATTTCTTCTTCCGATAACTGTACATGGCATCCCGGTAACAAAAACAGAAGTACTGCTATTATCAAAATGCCAAGTAATATACATTCACATTGTCCCATTATTCCCCCTCTTTTAATTACAGAAATTTCTTAAACAAAACGTAACGATTAGGAAAAAAATGAAATATTAAGTTGGAATGTATATGTGTTAAGTGTTAGTTTATTATTAGAAAGCTTTGTCTGTTTTTAAGCAAGCTTCTAAAGCAATCCGAATATAATTATTATAAGGAATTTCGGATTGCTTTAAGAAATGTTTGAAAAAATAACCATTTCCTAACGAACAACTAACCTGTTTTAAAAACAATACAGTGAACATTATAGCATGTTAGCAGTAACCATTATCGCGTGTGTTATAAGTCTATGTTTTACCTCTATAGTCGGAGCCGCATATCTGAGATATGCGGAGGAATTCGCGGACAATATCACTGACAAATTGCTTTTGGATAAAAAGAGAGACAAGAAATACCGGGCGCATTTTTCACAATAAACGAGTTTTTAGATCGGGTTGTACGCAGTTTCCTGTACAGCCTGCACTCGTATAAAGATATTCATCCGGATACAAATAATCGAATCATAATCAATACTCCATGGAATCCTTATCCGCGGTTAATTCATCCGTAATACTGACTTGCAATTATTATCATAAGTGAATTGTCAATATATAAATGAAAGTCATACAGGAGGTAACGAATGAAGCTGTCCATAACCACTGCATTCTCAAACAAAGGATCACTCGAGAACAAGATCGAGGCGATCGCCGGCGCGGGATTTACCCATATCAGTATCGATGACGGGCTTACCGAAAATCTGATCCATTGCGGGGAAAAAAGAATCGCGGCGCTTTCAAGGCTGCTGATTCGAAACCGCCTTTCTGTCGACTGGATTCATTCGCCGTTCAGAAACATCCGGTTGTATACCAGAGATATGAAAACATGGACACAATCCATCGCCAAAATACTTCAAACAATCACATTGGCCGGGAAGCTGAATGCCCGCTCGGTCATCGTTCATGCTTTCGACACTATTACGGCGATACCCGACAATCTTCATATGTCAATGCTTCAGCTGAAAAATGCCGTCGAACTGCTGCTCGATGCGGCATACAAAGCAGGCGTTTATCTTGCCCTCGAAAATCTCATTGAATCATACATGAACAATATAATAATCAATGTGATCAACGCCTTTTCCGAGATCGGATTATGCCTCGATACGGGACATGCCGAGATTTCCGGATCGTGGCCGGTCTTTCTTTATACGGATATTCTATCCCGTCTTGTCGCCCTTCATATCCACGATAATCACGGAATCACCGATGAACATCTCATACTTGGCGATGGGCAGATTGATTTTTGCCGCCACATTAAAACGATATACGAAAGCGGATACGACGGGGTCTGGGGCATCGAATGCATACAGGACATCGGAAAATTCAAAGGCACTCCTGTAACCATAGCCGAAAAGGCTTCTTCGAATTTGAAGCATATCCTTTTACTGTGCGATACCCTTATCCCGGCGAGGTATATGTAGCGGGGCACCAGCTATTTAGAGCGACAACACCGTGTTTTTTCTTAACGCACCGGTAAATACCAGAAGAAATCGACGATATGCTGTCCTGCAGGGCTTCTAAGAAAATCGATAAAAAGCACGGCTTCACTTGACGGTTCTCCAACCGTCACCATATTGAGCGGCCGCGTGATCGGGTACTTTCTGTTGAGAATATTCTCATGGGTGAAAGCAACGCCGTTTATATTTAACGCTTTCAAACATTCGTCGGGAAGGCTGTGAAGTTTGGACAGGGGGGCGTATCCGATGGAATTCCTGTTCCTGGAAACAGCCCTCATCATTCCACGGTTCCCCATCGTCTGTATACCGTCACATCGAATACGCGCGTCGTCGCCGTATACTCTCATAAGAACAAGTTCCAGAAAAGCACGGTCCGTATCGCTCCATGGTTTGTTTTTTACCGGTACGATCGGCAGATCCGGTCCGCCGACCCTGCTCCAGTTTGATATTTCTCCGGTAAAAATGGCGGCCGCCTGCTCGAGTGTTATATCATCTACCGGAAAGGAATCCTTCACAATCAGCATGATTCCGTCCATCGCGATTGTTGTCGCACAGAGCCCGTAGCGTATTTCCTGTTTGTAAAGTTCTCTGCTTACGGCGGCGATGTGATATGTGCCGCAGAGCACCCCCTGTATACCGGCCCCCGAACCGGGAAAATCATAATGAAATTCCGCATGTTCGTCTATTTCCTTATATACGTCGAAAGCCCTCTCAAAAATCCATCTCATGGTCGAGGATCCCCCGATGCATAAACGCATCACTCCGCACGGATCTTGTTCTTTTGTTCCGAAACAAAATACATCGATACATACGAAAAGCATCATGACGATGGCAGTTATCCGTTTCATGCTTCACTCCTTTGCTGAATCATCCTCCAAGTATTTTTTATCGATCTCAAACGATCATCAATAGCCTTTTATACAAGTACGCCGCCCCGGATTCATTCAATCTACATCGAAATCGTGACGGATAACTCAAACCGGCGTCCCTTGCGGTATTCTTTTTGCACCCTGTCGCCGACGACTTCGTAGGCGGGAAGATCGAGCAGGTTTTTCATCTTTAATTCCACAGAAACAACCTCGTTACATTGCTGTTTTGCGACAACATCGAGCCTGTGGAATGGTTCCTCATAGAGATCCGGCGTCCCCCATGTCCCTATACTCAGTATTCTCCGGCCGAAGACGTTGTAGTTAAGATAAATCGAGGTTTTAATCGGTCTGAATTTCGACCACGAGACACTGTTTTCGTAACCCAACGATACATTGATCACATAGGGAGACTGTCCCTGAAGCGGACGTTTCTGCGAAGTGTTTCTGATCTCGTTTTCAGGATCAGTAAAATAATTTCCCGGATAAGAAACTTCCGATGCGATGAAGGATACGTTTCCCGCCGTGTAGAGATCGCGAAAAAAACCGCCGACGGAACCCCAGAAAACACGGGTTTTTCTTTCCTCCTCGAATGATTCATAATGATGTGCATCGAGGGACATACGAATCAAATCCGCAACAGCGGCAAAGGTCAATTTCCATTCGAACTCGACACCGATATTATAGGCGGAAGGGGTGTTGATCCAGGAATAAAGCCTTGTGGACCCGGCCTTGACCAGAGCGACTTCCTCGATGGGATTCACAAAATACTTGTAAAAAACACCAAGAGAAAGGCTTTCCTTCTCGGAGGGATATGCTTCGACAGCGAAATCGACGTTATAAATATCTGCTTTTCCCAATTCGGTATTCCCGATGATCTGACCTTCACCGGCATACAAATCCTTTATCGCGTTCGACATCTCGTGAAAATCGGGTCTGTTCAGTGTCTTGCTTGCGCAGAGACGCGCCTGGTAAACTGACAAAAACGGGAGGGTCAGATTTATCGACGGCAGGATATCGAACGTCCGGAGAACGACCCGCTGCGGATTGTTCGTGTAAAGATTAAAGGTATCGACAACCTGTTCGCCGTACTCGAAACGCGAGCCGACATTGCATCTGAGGTGTTTGAAAAGAAGCATATCGAGGGAGATATATCCGGCGAAAATAATACCGTATGATGTATAGTTGTCTGTCGTGAGTGTCGTTTCCTGAAGATTGAAATATTCACCGATATATTCATCGGTAAATATTTCATCCACATCCTGCTCGAGGACATCCCCTGGCACATTCGCCTCGCTGAACGCGAAAATTAACTTTCTCGAATCATTTGTACGGCTTCTATACAGCCCCTGCGCGCCGAATTCGATAAAATCGGAAGGGCTTTTCGAAAAAATCGAGACTGGAAGAAGCCATGAGAGTGATCCGTCATGAATATGATCGACGACATTGACATATACCCTTCTTGAACCCTCAGGGCGGTCGGAAAGCCGGTAAACGTCTCCGTCCTGGGAATCATATCTCGTCGTCCTGTGATCCGGTTCGTAGCGGCTCGCGCACGAGTAGTTATACTGCCATGCGATCATCGATTCATTGAGCGATGAAAACGTGCAGCTTCCCGCGAGCCGTTGATAAAAAAGCGTTTGTTCGATCCATGACTGATCTGTCACACGGATATACTCATCGTCATCCGAATAATATCCCTCATACTGTTCCGTCGTTGCATCGGTAAGCCGGACAAGCAGTGTCGAGAGTTCAATACCAAGGATGTTGTTTATATCGACAATAACATCGATCATTCCACAGATATCCGTTTCCAGGGTAGTCGTGTCGGCTGTGTAATCATAGTTAATAAAGTATTCTCCCGTATTTTCATTATAGATGATTTGTTTCTCGCTTCTCTCCGTCTGTAAATCCGAGGAATTCTTGTAAATAAATGCCATATTGTAACCGAGATTCGATTCACGTGAGATTTCTATTTTATCACTTAACGTCGCGGCAATACCGTAATCCGGCAATAAAAGCCTTTTTTCCGCCATCCACGTCTTGGGCATGATTTCCCCGAGGGCTTCAATTTCCTCCGGTCCCAGGCCGCCGCTTACTTCAGAACCAAGGATAACCTTGTCCTTTTCAGCGACTTCATAGGGGAGTTTTCTCTTCCCGTCATCGATCCCTAGCCAGTCCAGACCGCCGGGCACTTCACTCATGGCTTCGATGAAGGTTTTTTCCGGATCAAAGCCAAGCGACATTTTGATCGTCGAACGCAGCCTCCTCCTGTACCTGTCGTCGGGAATGCCGTTTGTTCTGACCATGACGGCCCCGCCGCTGAAATCTCCCAAAAGATCGGGCGAATATGCCTTCTGTACCGCGATACTCTCGATAATCACCATAGGGAAAAGATCGAGCGGTACCACACGTTTGTCTATTTCCGGACTCGGAAGATAACCGCCGTTGAGATAAGATGAGGAATAACGTTCCCCCATTCCACGGACATACACGAATCTTCCATCCAGAATCGTAAGTCCGGTTACGCGGCTCAGTGCCGAGGCTGCATCGGAATCCCCCATCTTCGATATTTGTTCCACCCCGATAAGGTTGAGAAGGACCGCCGAGTTTTTTGTTTCTTCGAGAAGACTCGCGATTCCGCCCTGCGATTGTACCTCGACCGTCGCGAAAACCGGTACCTCATCGAGTTCCATTGCCGAGGGTGTCAATTCAACAATGACCTCCGTTCCCTCATTGGGCCTGATATTAATCGCCACAATGGTCTGGGTAGAAAAATCGGCATGAATGACCGAAAGGGCATAGGTTCCTGAAGGCAATTCCGCGATGAACGATCCGGATGCATCGGTTTTGAATTCACTTCCAAGCCCCCGAAAAATTATCGTCGCCCCCACAACAGGCTTTCCCGTCTCGATATGGCTCACCTTTCCTGATAGAAACCCCATATCCGTAACACCTGTTTCACCGTCCGGCGAATCGATATCGTCATCTAAAGCCGCGATTTTATCTACTGTTACCGATTCACTATAACCGATATTTACAACATATCCACCTTTATCCTTCTTTGATATAGTCACAATGATCTCGGTAATCTGGTTTTCCCGGACCTCGACGGTCAAATCCGTTATCCCGCTTTCCTTATATATCATTTTGATATCGATTACTCCCGGTTCATGGAAAAATCCGATGTATCCGCCTTTATTCGATGAATATATCATGTTTCCGGTTTCGGCAATGGCACCCTCGATCGGAAGCCCTTCATCCGAAAAAACATACATCCGCACTTCACCCGAAATATCTCCGCTCCAGCCGGAGAAACCTAAACAGAAGAACAAGATGATGAATAAAAATCTCGATTGCCTGAGCATATTCGGCTTCCTTAAAATAGTTGAACGGATTTTGATTTTAGGATTTCGATCGCCTTGCGAAGTTTTACCGCTTCCGTGAAATAATCTTCATCCGTGATTGCCGAAAGACAGGAAAGTGCCTTATCATAAAGCTGTATTTGAAAAAAAGCATACGCGACAGCGTAACGCATCCGATTATCGTCGAGGAGTCCGAGTCTTTGAAGCCTTTCCTCGAGTGCCAGTGCCTCTTCGAATTTTCCGGTTTCAAGAAAAAGCGTAAAACGTTGTTCCGCTTTTAGACGCTGGTCGGAGATGTATCTGTTGAGATAAAGCGCCCTGTCAAAATCGCCCGCCCTGCGATAGAGTTCGGCGGCTTCCGGATAAAATTCTCTATCGTATATCGCAACCTCTTCGACGAGTTTCGCCGCTGTTTGAAACCGGTTTTCCCTTAAATAGATACCGGCTAACGCCAGTCCGATCCTGGAATCCTCCGCAAATTTGAGTTTCGCCGTTTCGAGGACCCGTATGGCGGAGTCGGTTTCACCGCCGCGCCTCAGTGCTTCCCCGATCGTCATATATGCTTCACTTTTATCTCCGAACTGTACAAGGTATTTTTTTGCCTGGAATGCCGCCTCCCGTGTCAGATTGAGTTCCAGAAGAAACGATATACGTTGCAGGTGAAACCGGTTGTTGGACGGGAAGAGTGTTATTGCCCGGCCGAGCGTTTCGAATGCCGCAATCCTTTCTTTCAGGTTCCAGTGACACTGAATTCTCATCCCAACCAGGTCCGGATACATGTTGATATTGCCTGTTTTTTCGATTGAAAGAAGCGCGTTCCGGTAATCCTCGAGCCCGTAATACGCCTGGGCCATGTAGGCATTAATGACGGGATGCTGTCTACCGTGAGAGAATGCGCTTTTAAAATCACTCAACGCTTCTGTAAAAAGTGATTTATTGAGAAAAACGAGACCGCGTACCGTGAAATAAAGCCCCATATCGATGCCGGGCGTATCGGGATTCACCTTTTCGAGAAGTGATTCGGCCTTGGCGTATCTTCCGTCGCGAATCATGACAGCGGCGATACTCAGATAATCTATTTCATTATTCATTGATTCGATATCGGAAAAATCTCCCTCTTCTTGTTCTCCGGTACCAAGAGGAAAAGCCGCTTGCTGAATGATGAACAACAAAAAAATGATGATTCTATTTTTAACCCGTGTTTCCACATACATTCCTTTCATATCCGTGAGCGTAACTCAATTGAGATTGAATTTTATCGGGATGGTAACCCACAGCTGAACATTTCGATTCTTGTATTTCGCAGGCTCGAATGTCCAGGACGGTATCATTTCACGAACCACATTGTCGAAAACCCCGGCGGGACGGGATTCCAGAATCTTCATTTTCTTGATCCGTCCGTCGATACCGATGAGAGCGCTTACGACAACCTCCCCTTCTATTTTCATCTGCTTCGCGCGTTCGGGATATACGATCGCCCTCTGTTTCGGGACAGGTTTCTCGTCGACTGTTTCCTCTGTCATAACAACATCGTCGAGATCACCGAGTAGTGATTCCGCGAGAGACTGCATTGCTTGCGTGGAAAATGTTGGCAGTTCGACGGAAATATCCGACAGGTTTCCCTCAAAACGCGGGACCGGTGCGAGTGAAATATCCTCCCGGGGCTCCCGTTTTTGTCTGTTTTCCATTCTTCTCGGAGGTTCGATCTTCTGTTTCTGTTGTTCGACGGTAAAAACGACATGCCTTTCCGTATTCAATTCATCATGTGATACGATTATCCGGTTCAGAAGGAAGACGCTTCCGAATACGGCGATTGAACCGCCCGCCGTTATCAATAGAACAGCCGCCTTTCTTTTCATCGAAGCTGTAATCGTGGTCTTCATTAATCGATATTCCCCGGTTATCTGGCTTCGGTCGCGACACCGACTTCATCGGCTCCGCCGAGTTTCGCCTGGTCGACGACTTCGACGAGCTTTTCCGTTGCCGTCAGTCTGTCGGCGACGACAAGTACCGATCTGGATGTAGAGGTATCCATGGCTTCACGGACCATCGATTGCAGCATCCACATTTTTACCGGTTGATCGTTCATGTACGGAACACCGTCCCTGTCCAGGTATATCCTGACCGATTTCGTCGATGCCAAAACGGAGTTTTTTGCCTGCGGACGGTTGATATCGATTTTCATGTCCTTGACAAACGTCGATGAAACCGCGAAGAAAATGATAAGCAGAAATACCATGTCGATTAACGGCGATATATTCAGGTCCTGCGGTTCATGTTTTTTCGGTAAAAATTTCACGCCATGCCTCCTTTGATTTTTCCTGCCGCGAATATATCTTTTATCTGCACGAGTTCTTTCTTCATCCGGTCTTCCCGCCGGTCCAGAATTCGTCCGGCGATCAATCCCGGTATGGCGATAAGAAGCCCGAACTGTGTCGTAAACAACGCCTCGGCGATGCCGTTCGCCACTCCTCCCGTTTGAGAATAAAACGTCTGTTCGGCGAGTGAATCGAACATTTCGATCATCCCCGTCACGGTACCGAGCAGGCCGAGAAGGGGTGCGATTATAACAACCGAGTGGATGATACCGCGGTAACGCGACATTGATTCGAGAATCGGGGAAAAAGCATCGTCAAGCCTGCCGTGAATGTTTACGCTTCCGAGGTTTGACGCCCAAACACGGTGCGCGGCGGCAACGGCTTCCCGGATATATCCGTCGGAAATCTCATTTTCCCCCGGACAGAACCGTCCTGCAAGCGTCCTCACGTCTTCTTTCGCGCCTCGCTTCAGATGAACGAAACGGTAGCCGAGTGAATACCACAACATTACAGTACACACGAGAAGCGGCCACATCACGAATCCTCCCTGCGCCATGTAGGACACACATTCATCTAACAACTCGAACACGATCATACCCCCTGGGGCACCATATCGGTCTCTTCATCGATGCCGCTGAGTTTATATTCACCGTCCGAATACGTTTCACCGTCACGGGATTCGCCGGTGTCGTTCGGGCCCGCCGATATGTTGAGTACCCGTAAAGCGGTGACTTCGAGTATCGTCGTGATCCTGTCCGCCCGGGATGTGAGAAGGTTACCGAAGAGAAGAACCGGTATCGCCACCATGAGACCGAATTCCGTCGTTATAAGGGCTTCGGAAATCCCGCCCGAAAGCAGTTTCGGATCTCCGGTCCCGAATTGGGTGATGACTTCGAATGTCGAAATCATTCCGGTGACCGTACCCAGAAGGCCCAGAAGGGGCGCCACTGCCGCGAACACGGTGATGGCCGATCTGAAAGCGGTAAGCCGTTTTTGTTCATTGAGTATGCTTTCGGACACGATATCTTCGATATTGACGCATTTTTCAATGATCCCCCCCAATGTGTCGGCGAGAACCCTCCCGATTGCACCGGGAAGTTTTTCCGCATACGCCAGCGCCCCTATCATGGAACCATTCTCGACATCATTCATGAGTTTTCCGAGAATCGCCGTATTACTTCTTCCCGTTTGAAAAAGAAGAAATGTCCTGACTATAATAAGAAAGAAAGCGGCGCAGCCGATAACAATGATAGTTAATCCGATAATACCGCCTCCCTTTATCGTGTCGAGTATCGTTTTATGCTGCCCGAACGACTGTGCCGGTTTTTCGAGCGATTCATAAAGAAAAACAGGAAGCGAGGACGGAACAGCGCCTTCGGCAAGTTTTTTAGCAAGTGGAGCGGTTTTTTCGTCGATGAGGCTGAGATTTCCCCCTCCTATCGGGGCGAGTGTACCGCCCGTTTCTCCGCTTATTCCGTAGCATGCGATACGGCCGATATTGACAATCTCGCCGTTCGCTTCTTTTCCGTCCTTCATGAAGAAAACACCGGGCACCGTACCGATTTTCCCGTATAATCCCAGAATTTCGATGGATTTTTCAAATACATGGTCGAGTTCAGCCTCCATTTGTTCGGATTCCGTGATAGCGGAATTCTTTTGATAGGGCGTAATCCCGTTTTTCGATAACCGTTGATTTCCCTGATTGATAATCGATGCTGTCATCGCGGCGGTATCATCGGCTTTTTCCATCGCCGCTTCAACGACCCTTCTTTCTTCGATTCGTCTGTCGATGCGGGAAGTAAGATCGAGAAGTTCCGCATCGAGTGACAGAAGCCGTTCTTCCGCATCCGCGATCCTTTGCGCGCCTTCCCGCTCGACTTCCCGAATTCTCTTGTTGAGGATTCGAATTTCATTATCGAGAAAAACAAACTCTTTCTGGTACGCCGCAAAAAAAGGATCAACACCGCTATTGGTTTCCTGGGCAAATACCTTAAAAGACGGCACCATCATAGAAAGGATTACTATGATACTCATGTATAATAAGAACATGTCGTATACCGGCTTTCCCTCTCTACAGGGTAAAGACGCACATCCTGAATGGCAAAATAATCTTCTCGTCGCTTTCATTTCACAAATCCTTTCCCGGATAAGGGATAGTAAAACGGCCTTCGCGTATGTTTTTCCTGAGGGCGTCATACAATCGATCGATCTGGTCTTTTTCTTCCTCATTCCGTACCGATGTAAACTTCCAAGCGCCGCCCTCCTTTACCGCATAGCCGTATTCATTATCCCGGGTCCTGTAGTAAAGAAATACGAATCCCAATCTGATCACTTCCGCAAGAAATGTTTCCTCCCCCCGTTCGATCACCTGGCGGTAAATCCCGCTTTCGGTGGCAAGGCGAAACTCGGATTCGACGAAATTCCACAGACGGGCCAAAATTGCCGCCTCGTCGAGATTTCCGCCTACAAGCAGGTTTTCAAACGTATCGATCTCGGAAATCCTTTCCTCCTTCTGAAAGGGGAGGCTTTCATTTATATAAGCCCGTATTCTCAAAAGAACACGACCGGCGAGCTGTTTGAGAAAATCCTGCGACCCGCCTGCTTCGGAATTGCTTTTTCTGTATTCATTAAGTTCCCGTTCGTATTGCGCAAGCCGTAAATTTTCACGTTTTATCCTGGCTTCCATATCCGCGTGTTGTATCGAGAGGGATCTGAGTCGTTCATTATAATCCGCTTTTTTGTTTTCAAGCTTCGCCGAAAGCGCTTCCACTTCAGCCCGTTTTGAAGCGATTTCGGCGGCAAGATTTTCAAGGGCGCTGTCGGTTGTCTGGCCTAAAAGAAACACGGCCCCGAAAATAATAATGACGAGTATAAAAGTCTTTTTTTTGTTGTTGCTACGGTTTTCAATGGAAATCATCTTCCTCTCCTTGACAAATAATCCGCAGTACCGGATTGATCCGGCACTGCGGCATTGATACTGATCGTTTATCCCTAATCCGGAAAATTATCTTTCGGCGGTGGTTATCCAGCCCGCGGACCAGTCGGTCCCGTCCGGGTCGATCGCGCCGACAAAACCGGCGCCCGAAGAATCAAGCGCCCCGAATAGCGGTGTAATCGTCGTAATATCGTACGCGTCCGCACTCGGATCGTCATCGGGCACCATGTTAAAGGAATATTCGCCGCCGGCCAGGCTTGCAACTGCACCCGCGGGAAGATTGGTCGTCCCCGGTACATCGTTCGAGGCATCGGCTGAGAGATCGGCCGCCGTCACTCCGTCGGCATACGGAACCGTATCGGCGCACACACCCCGGAAAATCACCTCATCCGCGTCCGCGTTGTCCTGCCGTATGGATCCGGTATACCCCTGTATCACCGAATTGAGGACCCGCGCTTTTGTTCCCCTTCTAAAAAGTATTCCCCGCGCCGATGTATCGCTGTTGGCCACAATGGTAAAATTAGAAAGTGTCGGATCGGAAACGGGGGTTCTCGTGTACTCCGCGTTCAGGTTGTCTGCTTCGATCCCATTGTCGCCCGCACCCGGGTATTGCTGAAGAATGACATACTGTGCTGTTCCCCTCCAGCCCGATGTCCAGTCGAGTGAATCATCCTGCGCCCCGGTAATGACGACATGGCTGACCGAGACTGTTCCGCCGAAGAACTCGACACCGTCGTCCTTGTTCTGGTGGACCTGGATATAGTCGACTTCGGTTCCGGAACCGACTCCCTGAAAGGCGATACCGTTCAGTTCGTTTTCGGTGGTAAAGATCCGGCCTGCAAACTCGACCCGGACATATCGGAGCGTTCCGGAATCGTCGTCTTCGACATCGCCGCCGTATAATCCTGAGGCACCTTCGCCCTCGACGTTCATCCCTTCATTGGTCGGCGCCCTGCCGTTGATGACGAGCCCGCCCCAGTCGCCCGAAGCACGGTAGCCCGGTGCCTGAGCAGACGTGAAAATGATCGGATTATCCGCAGTACCGACGGCTTCGATCCTGGAATGCCTTGTAATGACAAGGAGTCCGGGTGTGATATCGTTGATGCCCCTGACCTCCGTCCCCGCTTCGATGGTAAGTGTTGCCGCCGATGAAGCTGAATCATTTCCGATAAAGACCGAGCCCGCCAAAAACCATATTTTGTCCGCCGTCCAGACCCTGTCCGAGGTAAAGGTTCCTATCACCTTGACGAGTGTTTCACCGCCGATCGTTCCTTCGGCCTCATAACCGCCCCCGTCGTCGATATAGGTAACGACAAATCCGTTACCGATCGGATCCCCCTCCTGAAGCCCTTTATTGGATTCTTCCGGTGGTGTACACGAAGCGGCCCAAAACAACATAACCGCCGCAACCAGGACAATTGTTGCATAATGTTTTTTTTTCATAACATTTCGCCTCCTGATAATAATATTTATAGAAGCGATTATGATAGACGGATTATTTTCTCCATGTTTAATAACTATTAAGATTTTATGAAAACGGATGGATTATCGCTATATAATGCATGCATTTATTTTAGGTTATTAGTTATTCCTTATTTTGTATCCGTTGTATTGAATGCATTATAATTATTATTTGATGAAATCGTCCGGGAATTGATTTTGTTTACTATTATTTTCTTTACTATATGAAACCATGCAAGCGTTTTAAGACAAAAGACAAACAAATACCTGTACATCTCCTCGACCTCCCTGATTATAAATGACTGTTTATGCAGTAAAACATAAACACACCTTATAGTTTATCATGGAGGGAACGCGCCGATATTATTTTATTGATAGTATTATATTAATTCTCTGTTATGGTTCCACTCAACAGAATCATCGCCATTACATTTTTTCATGTGGGAAAATATCACCCTCATATAACAGAAATACTATTTTAATTTTTCTATTGGATTGATTGGTTTTATCGAAAACATTTATGGCAGGAAAAACAATGAAGCAAACAAAAACAAATATCTGGAACGATATTTTCAAGAAATACGGAAAATTCTTTATAAACCCTCACGAAGATATGCACAAAATCGTACCTATATTGAAAGAGAGAGCGCATAAAAGAATTCTGGATCTTGGCTGCGGTACCGGAAGGCACATAATTTACCTTGCAAAAAGAGGATTCAATGTCTTTGGACTGGATAATTCTCCAAAGGCACTTTCCGTTGCTTCCAGGTGGGTAAAAGATGAAGGTGTTGAGGCCGTATTCACATCAGGTGACATGAAAGATCCCCTGCCTTTTGAAAACAATTTCCTAGATGCCGTCATTTCCATACAGGTCATCCATCACGCCGGTATTACAACAATAAAAAGCATTATCAGGGAAATAAAACGCGTTTTGCGAAGGGATGGATTGTTATTTATAACAGTTCCAAAATATAAAAACCAAGCGGCCAAATTCAAAATGATTGAACCACGTACATTTATACCCCTTGACGGAGAGGAGAAAGGATTGCCTCACCATTATTTTACTCCCGATGAACTGCATATATTGCTGTACGGTTTTTATATTTCAGACATCCATATGGATACACAAAAACATTATTGTGTCACTGCCTTTAAACGATAAAAACAAGAACCCGGCCTGCACAATTTCATTTGTATGACTGCCGTCATTCCCGTTTACATTATTCACGTAATCTCCATATAGCCAACGTTTGAAAACCGGGGACGGAGGTTCACTATTCCAATGAATTGTATTCTTATCTAAAATATTGTTCCTTGCCTGCTGAAATCCCGCATGCTACACTATCCGCTACGGATCGATAAACCGGTTTACTTTTACCGATCTTTTCAATATTTTTCTCGATCCGGTTCACATCCATCCTGTTCGGGCAGGATGACATAAGGAGAATGTTATGAATAAACGGCTTTTTTTAATTGTCTTTGTTTTTATAATCACGGGAGTACTTTCACTTCCGGCCCAGACCATGGGCGATGTCAACGGGAATTCGAGTATCGACATCGTCGATGCCCTTCTCATCGCTCAACATTACGTGGGCCTCAATCCGGGTGGATTCAATGCGGGCAGCGCCGACGTCAATTGTGAGGGCGGCATCAATATTGTCGATGCGTTGCTCGTCGCCCAATATTACGTGGGGCTTATTTCGTCCTTTCCCTGCGAAAGTCCGACACCCACCTCTCCTCCGGGCCAGATCGATTCGAGCCTCGTCGGTTTCGCGACACTGAACGGGGGAACGACAGGCGGCGCGGGCGGCCCCTCGGTGACGGTCAACACAGGGACGGACCTCCAGAACGCGATCAAAGCGGGCGGCCCCCGTGTCATCTATGTCAACGGGACCATTACCGAATCCAATTCAAGCGGCCTTTCGAAAATCGACATCAAGGATGTCAGAGACATTTCAATCATCGGTGTCGGAACAAGCGGGGAACTCAACGGGATCGGGATAAAGGTATGGCGCGCCGGCAATATCATTATCAGAAACCTCCGCATCCACCATGTCGACATCGGCGACAAGGACTGTATCGGGATCGAGGGACCCTCCGATCATGTCTGGATCGATCACTGCGAGTTGTACAACGATCTCGACCACGACAAGGACTACTATGACGGTCTTTTCGACGCCAAGGCGGAAAGCGAATACATCACCTTTTCCTGGAATTACTGCCACCATTCATACAAGACGTCGCTCGTCGGCTCGTCGGACAGCGACGACTATGACAGAAAGATCACCTACCACCACAACTATTTCGCGGACTGCAATTCACGCCTGCCGTCCTACCGTTTCGGAACGGGGCACATTTACAACAACTATTACATCAATATCGCGACGACGGGGATCAACTGCAGGCAGGGTGCGCAGCTCAGAATCGAAAACAACGTTTTCGAGTCCGCAGACGATCCCATCGGATACTGGGACAGCGACTCGACGGGGTATTGGGATGTAAGGGACAACCGGTTCATCAACTGCACCGGCAGCCGGCCGACCTCATCGACATGCACCTTCAATCCGCCGTACAGCTACCAGCTGCATTCGACGGATCAGGTAACATCGATCGTGACCGGGAATGCGGGTGTCGGGAAAATATAGGGGGAAAATCATTTCGGGGTCCGTCCGGCAAAGCGTATCGCCATCGATCACGCTTGCCGGGAATGCCGGTTGGACCCTTCAGTTTGAACAACGCCGGCCGATCTCCTTGTGCAGGCCGCTTTTATAATGCACGCGACAGTAAATGTCTTCAGCCCTACCGCACATTGATCTCCCGAACGGAAAACATCTTGTACCGGGCCTCCGCCGCGTCGGTGTTCCTGATCATGACCACCCCGCCGCCTTCGGTAATCGGCATGTTTTCGGGGTAGGGACAACCGGACGCAGGAACCGTCCACGATCCGTCGTCGATATACTCGATCGCCTTTTCCCATACCCCCCCGTTCGCTCCCCCGCTTGTTTTGTCGATGTACATTTCCAGCTTTACCTCGGAATCGCCCGATATATTGTACGCGCAGACCTTGACCCCGATCCACCGGCTGGATGGAAGGGGATCCCCGCCCCAGTACTCATGGTGCATCACGTAATCGCCGTCCGGATGCTTCAGTTCCTTGTAAAAATCGACATTCCCGTCATGTCTGAGGCGCGCGTAATAGGTGGTCGCGTCGCAGTAGTCACCCCAGCTCGAATGGCCGTTCGGCCCGCTTCTCACACCGATAACACACCCTCCCCAGTTCGCGCCGTCGGTTCCTATTCTCATGTAGTAAACGGTCACTTCCACGTTCTTGAAAAACATCTCCGGATTCGTTTCCTCCGTCCCCGGATACGGATTAATATAGATCCGCGGCTGGCTGCCGCCCATGGTCAGCATGCCCCTGCCATCGATGGTAAGCACCCCGCTTCCGCGGTATTCGGACCAGAATGTCGGGTCTTCAGGATCGTTCCCGCTCATGATATCGTTGGAAAGCGTTCTCTCGATACCATTGTCCCAGTGACGGGAATCCCAGCCGAGGGACGAGGTGAGGGTCGGATAGAACATCGTGATACCGAACACATCGACCTCCGTCCCCCCGGGGGGCAATGTGGGCACAGGCGTGGCGGAACAGGGGAATTCGTCAACCAGCCCAACGTAATACTGCGCGACAAGCAGGGCGTCCACGATATTTATCGCAGAATCGCAGTTCACATCCGCCGCATCAAGAGAAAACACAGCCGGATTAAGCCCGACATAATACTGGGCAACAAGCAACGCGTCGACAATAGTGACGGTCCCGTCATTATTGACATCGCCCGGGGACTGGGCGTACGGATACACGACAATGCCTGCAAGCACCATTAATATGAACCATATTCGTTTCACAATTCCTTTCATTGGTTCCTCCTTGCTTTTTCTTTCATTATGACACCTTCCGGGGCATTTTCGCATTCAATTTTAACTCCGATTAATGAGATTTTCGGGCCAATTAATGTGGTTTTATGCCGCCCCCGCGCATTCATTCGATGCGGCAGGTCAAACCGGCGATTCGCCGGTTTGACAATTGTCGTAAATCGGTATACGATAGTCCATGGTGAAACCAAAGGACATTCTGCGTTACGCAGCCTTTCTTTTCCCCCTGCTTTTCCTTATCCCCATAATCTATGCCGTCATGCAGCACCCCCTGCACCTCTTCCCGTGGAAACAGCGTGTTTACCGGGTCGACGCATATTCGGACGAAGGGGATCCTTCCCGAAACACGGCCTCTTCAATCGATCTTTTCAAGACCGATGTCAATGCGGTCACCCTGGAATATACCCTCCGCGACGGGGTCACCTTTCCGTATGCTGGTTTCTACTTTTCGACGGATGTCAATGACAAAGGCATCGATGTCTCCGATTTTGATTATGTGAAGATGACGGCCGCCGCAGCGGTAAGGGATGTTTATCAGATCAAAATAAAAACCCATCTCGAGGGACATACGGTCGAAAACGATTCAAACACGAGGTGTCCGCTGGAAAAGGCGATCGTTCTGGAAAACTTCATGAAGGAATACCGCATCCCTTTGTCCGAATTCGAATTTCTCGACTGGTGGTTCGACCGGCAGCACTTATCCCGCAAGGATTATTCTCCCAATAAACTGCTCCGCATAGTCGCGTCGGTCAATATCCAGCAGACGAAAAAAATCACGCAGAAAACGGAAGAACCCGGCGGATTGATTGTCGGTGAATTCTCTTTTCACAGGTCGTTCACCCTCCTTTATATCCTTT
This sequence comes from Spirochaetales bacterium, assembly GCA_016930085.1. NCBI lineage: Bacteria > Pseudomonadati > Spirochaetota > Spirochaetia > Spirochaetales > Spirochaetales bacterium. The sequence goes on along the minus strand of JAFGHO010000015.1, from coordinate 16,439 downwards.
CCGGTACCGGATTTCTCCTGTCCTTTGGCATTCTGATCGCATTTCGCGTCCGGGCGGGCGGGAAGAAGGCGGAAAGCGGCGCCCAGTTCCATTTCGACTACAATCCCGTCGATATCGCGAGTCACGCGGAGGAGGACACCAGGCGGCTCGAAGCTTATATCATGGAACATTACACGGACCCGGACATGACCGCCGGCATGTTGCACAGGCACACGGGAATCGCCCGGCGCCGGATCGCCGGCCTGATCAGGAAGAAGCACGGCCTCACCGTCAAACAGCTTGTTTCAAGGATACGCCTTCGAGAAGCCGCAAGACTCCTTTCGGAAACCGACAGAAATATCACGGAGATAGCGTCGGCACTCGGATTTTCGAGTTCTTCCTATTTTTTTCAGGTATTCAAATCCGCATATCACCTGTCCCCCTCCGAATACAGGAAAAAAAACCGCCCGGCATAGTCCCCTTCGCGACACGGCGATAAGCCTTGAGGTCATTCAAAAGACCTGAGCCCCTCCGTGATGCTTTCGAGTCCTTTCACCTGTACGGCTTTGATCCCGATCCGTTGCGCTCCCCTCACATTCTCGGCAAGATCGTCGAAAAAAACGACGTCACTCTTTTTAATCCCGATTTCCGCAAGCACATACTCGAAGGCGTCCTTCTCCGGCTTCCTGAGTCCGATAATATGCGAATAAAATACCCGTTCGAAGCGTCTGAACAAATGGCCGTATTTTTCTTCCATACACGCGTAATGCACTTCGTTTGTATTGCTGAAAGCCGCGAGGCGATAGTTTTTTTCGAGATTTGCCAGCAAACCGTCGATCCCGGCCGTTTCTTCAACATAAATTGAATTCCAGCCTTTCTTGAAATCGTCAGGAAGAAACCTGACGCCGAGCATCCGTTCGATATGATGCGCGTATTCGTCCGTTGTCACCGCGCCCGTTTCATACTTCTCATACATATGATCGACCCTGAATGTACTTCTCAGGAATTCGACGGATTTCCCGCATGTTTCAGCCCAATATTCGAACATGGGCTCGAACGACCATCGAAACACGACATTACCGAGGTCGAAAAGCAGCGTTGTTATATGAATATGTCTCACTCCCATCAGTTATCTTAACACGGATAATGATGAAAGATAAGTATTTGGGATGAAATTTATACACGGAATGGGGACGGAGGTCGAATTTCCTGAAACAGAGGTCGTACATACAGTCTTTGTTGAATAATTTTTATTCTCTCCTGTCATGAAAAACGTCCGCTTCTACCTGCACGGACGACAATAACGGATTTCCTTGCTAACTTTTACTTATCTCTGCAATACTGAATGCAGAAAAAGAATGTTATCCCGGATTGGTTGATATTATTACGATTGCTTTACAGGAACAAATTTTTTATAGGAACAGGATAACAAAACATCAAGCTCGAGCGCTGGCCGGTAAACAGGAAAAGGGAAAGCTTATATCAACCGGCCGTCGGTAAAAAAGATAACTCTTTACTTTATTGATAAATTATGATATAAAAAAAAGCTGTAGTGAAAAAACGTGCTATTTATTTGTAGACACGATTATATTTAGATAGAAAGATAAGATGGTGCTGTACTCAAAGCGGGAAAATGTCCGGCAGGAATGGACTTTCAGTTCACGCGACGGTGAATGTATCAAATCCTGCCCGACCTGAATATTCTCATATATAATGGTAAAACAAGATACCGAATGGTATCGGACTGACAATAAAGTAATATCAATAGTAAAACTGGAGGAATTATGAAAAGTCTGACATTACATTATCGATCTCATCCGTGGGACTATGGAAGAATAAAGGGGACCATTCCAATGGTCATACTGCTTTTCATCGTTACCCTGATTCCCGGTGCCGCATTCGGTACTCCCTGTTGCGATGCATCCATTATCGCGACGGAGCGGCTGACCGTTCAATCCGGGGCAACCCTTCTCGGAGATGTCATTGCCGGAACCGCTTTTATTCATCCTGATGCGACGGTAGACGGGAATTTGGAGTTTAACGGAAGGGATGTCTCATGGAACCACCGGCGCTTCAAAATGCCTTTTTATAGGTCAGGTAAAAGAATCTGCTTCGGTCGTTTTCACGAAACACCCGTGTCCGGAGAAGAAGATATATATATTCCGGTAATTCCGGCCGAGGCGTTTCCCGTAATTAATCGAATGGTAGTTATCAAAAACGGAATGAACGAATATCTTGCCCCGGGGGCTTTCGGCGACACCAGTGTGCATTCCCGTTCATCGATTTGGCTGCGCAGCGGAACGTATAATTTTAAATCCTTGAATATCGGACCTGATGTAACAATAAATTTCGATACCGGCAACGGTCCGGTACGTATCAACGTAGCGGGCAAGGTTTTACTCGGCAGCCGGATTCACTATCATATAAACGGATCGGGCATGATTGTTCTCTACGGACTTGATGATATATCACTCTTTCCGAACCAGGAATTTCCGGGTTCGCTTATCACACCCTTTGGTGAAGTATCGATCATGCCGGGGGTAATCGTGGAAGGGAATGTGGGTGCGCGAAGCATAACGATTTCTTCCGGCTGCCGGGCCGGAAGCACAGACACGGGTTTGTTCGGCACCATGGAGGCCGTGCCCGGAAACACCGGACCTTTTGATCTCTTTGTGGTTGCGGAAGACATCGAACCCTTTGGTTCCGCCAATGAAGGTATCGACGATTTGGCGGGCACCGCCGGAGACGATTATTTTGACGGCGGTGATGGTGCGGATACAATCGACGGTTTTGACGGTAATGATGTAATACGCGGCGGTGAGGGAAACGACACCCTCTTCGGCGGTTATGGTTCGGACAGAATGACTGGAGGAGCCGGGGAGGATTATATCGACGGGGGCAATGGCGATGATGTCGTATCGGGCGGTGACGGCGATGATACGCTGATTGTATCATCGGGCCGGAATATTATAAACGGCGGGAACGGTAACGACAATATTTCCGGAGGAATCGACGCCGACTGGATCTGCGGCGGCGGGGGCGATGACCTTGCAAGCGGTGGTCAGGGTGACGATACCTATGTGTATGCCCCCGGCGACGGCAACGACCGTTTCGACGGAGGACCGGGAGCGGATATCATCGGCCTGGACCGTGTGCTCACCATCAAAGGGTGGAAAATCACGCCCGACGGCGGTTCCCGGCAGCCGCTTTATTCATACTTAATGTTCAGGTCGACATCCGACACGATCAGCGGGGTAATAACAACACCGAAAGGAGAAACCCTCCGGTTCTTCGATGTTGAGGATATTCTTGTTAATTATCCCGTCATGGAATCCGGCCGTTCAATTCCAGTCGCTCTCCCCCGCATGAACCGGCATCTCGATATCCAGACGGTGGTTATCAGCGGATTACCTCAATCGGTTATTGTCAAAGAAGGCAGTATGCCGCAACTCGACAAGAATGGAGAATATTTCCAGCTGCTTGACGCAAAAACGCTGCTCGACAACACGATATGCCTTGACGTGCGTCCCGGTTTTTTCGGAAAACTCAATCTCAAGGTGACAGCATTTTATAAAACACATCGTAAACTGCATAAATGGAGTACACCGCTCCATCTGTATATAACCCCGACGAATGATACCCTTCTTTTTGCACAGTCGGGCGACTTCGGCATCGATGTTGTGAACGGTGAAGCCGTACAGGGCCGTATCCCTCTCGATATTGTCGTCAATCCCCTGTTGAAAAGAAATGTCCGAATCACTCTATCCGGTCTCCCTTCCGGGGTCTCATTGATACGGCCGGATGGAAGCGAAATCCTTTATACCGATGGGTGCGCCGTTCTGGCCAAAGAGGACCTGACGGGTCTTTCTCTGGACATCAACGGGCAATACGAATCATTTCAAATCAATGTGACGCTCGAAGGCTCATCCGATTGCAGGGGCGTAAGGGCCGTCCGGACAATCTTCGTCCCGGTGTCAAATGATATGTATGTGGCGAACAACGGCGATACCGTTATTCGGTTCGACGGCAGACGAAGCGACTTCACCGTCAAACGTATCGGCAATGTACTGGAAATCTCCTCCATTGACGACCCGGGCATGATCACAAGGGTAAACATGATCGTTGTCGATCACCTCCGATTCGACGACGGTTTCGTATCGAGCCGCGATTATACGACGGACATCGATCTTTCGTCTTTCCTGAACCAGCCTCTGGATCCGAACACCTTAATACTCGTCTCGGACCTGCCTGCCGGTGTTATCCCCAATAATTCCATTCCCGTGGACAAAGGCGTCTATGCGATTCCGGTTCGGGACATTCAGAACAACATAATCAGTCTTGACCATTCAACGACATGTTTCAGCGTCAGCGGCGGCATGCATATCAGTGCATATGTCGCAACAGACGCCCAGATGGAAGCATTGAACGGGGCGGCCCGTATCAGCGGTTACGCCAATGCCCGGTTATACGCAGACGCGGGATTCGATGCCGCTTTAACGGTCGGCCCCGATGGAGTACGCATGGGCGCACGGGCATATATTGAAGCCGGAGCCGTGGCGACGGCGGGCGGATCGGTTACCCTGGGGAATGCCGTAACGGCGACGGGCACGGTAACGGCGGAAGCATATGTCTCGGCGGAACTTGAAGCCCATTTCCAGGCGACCGATGAAGACTTTACCGTTGAGGCGTATGCGGGGGTACAGGCGAATGTCTCGCTTTCGGCTGACGGGGAAGTCAGACTGGCGGCCATTCCCGGAACTTCGGCGGGTGCCGGAGGCGCCGTCGGTGCATCGGCTTATGCCTATGTCGACGGACAAGGCGGCGTTCATTACGGCGACGGTGATTACGGTGCCGAGGGGGATATGAATCTCGGCGCCGGCGTATCCGCGAACGCGGCGTATTACGCCGAAGGCCAGGTTGCCGGAATCGGGATGAACGGCGGCGGCGGCGTCAGCGCAGGTGCCGCGGTGGAATTCGGAGTGGGCGGGGAATTCGGCTTCAGCGACGGAACACTCACTGTCGGGATTTCCGGGGAGATCCAGTTGATACTGGGAGTGGAGATCGACCTGAGTTTCCAGATAGATTTCAACGAAATAGCCGATACGGCCGAACTTATCGGTGAAGGAGTTATCGATGTCGCCGAAGCGATCGGGGAGGGATTCATTACCGTCGCCGAGGCGATCGGTGAAGGATTCATCACCGGGGTCGAAGCGGTCGCACAGGGCTTCATTACGGTAGCGGAGGCCATCGGAGAGGGATTCATCACCGGGGTCGAGGCGGTCGCCAACGGATTGATCGATGTCACCTCCGCGATCGCGAACGGATTTATTACCGGGGTCGAGGCGGTCGCCAACGGTTTCATGGATGTCACGACCGCGTTGACCAATGGGTTCATCACGGGTGTCGAAGCCGTGGCCAATGGATTCATGGACGTCACCACTGCCCTTGTCGACGGTTTTATTTCCGGGGCGGATGCCGTCAGGGAAGGTTTTATCTCAATCGGAGAAGCCGCCCTCGGCGGATTTATCGACGCCTCGACGGCAATCGCCGAAGGATTCGTCGATTCGGTTGAGGCCTTTGAGGCCGCCGGCCGCGCCGTGTGGGAAGCGGGCAGCGATTTCGTCGACGGCCTCGGCGACTTCGGTATCGATGTCGCCGAAAATATCGGCGATTTCTTCAGCGATATCGGTGATGCGACGATTATATGCACGGAATTATACAGGCAGGGATTGATGGAGGAATGGGTTTTCAGAGCGGATACTGAATTCGGCGCATTGCTGCATAAAACACGGCCCGATGTCATGACGGGCTACTATGTGCTGGCGCGTCCCATTGTTTCTTTGATGAAGAAATCCGGAACATTCACTCATATCGTCAATTTCTTCGCAAAACCCTGGTCGCATGAAATGGCGTACAGGCTTGGTGCCGCGCCCAAAGGAAATTTAGGCGGGGCGATAATAATGTCCGCCGGAATGCCGTTGTGCGATATTGTCGGAAAAATAACGAACGGAAAAATCAATGTGCTTTTATTATCGTTTACGATGATATGTCTTCTCATGTTCTTGTATTATTTTAAAATGATACAAAAAAATAACAAACGATATATCGCGCTCGAACTCACGGCACAGGGAATACAAAAAAGTTTCGTTGATAAAATAAATGAAAAACTTGTTATCAACAAAGCATGTAACGGAAAAACCGGGTGTATGCATCCGGCCGGCTAACAGGATATGCAACGACGGGAAAACACCCAATCTCCTTATCGAGGTTGGGTGTTTTTTCTCGAAAAAACCGACGACAAACGGCATCATCAGCCAAACAGCTTTTTATCATTCTCCATGATCCGCTTCTTCCAGCGTTTTCGCCAGGCAGGATATTTTGCGGTCTGTTCCTGGAACGGCATGAAGAGAAGACAACGCCTGTATTGAATGAACAACCTCAGATGATCCAGCCACTCCGGCAAGGGACTCCTGAATTGTTCGTACCCCTTCATAAAAGATGAATATAAAAACCGCTTCCGATCTTTATCGAGTGTCCGTATGGTTTCCAGCCCGCCGGTTTCGAGGCTGACGAATGAATACAGGGCCGCCGCGACTTCGCAGGTAAAAAAATGGAATCGTGCCACATCAAAATCAATCAGGGTGAGATCGAATTTATTACGCTCCTGTCCTGTTGCCGAAGCCGGATTGAAGATAAAATTCGCGGCATGGGCATCATTGTGTATGAATCCGTAGACTTTTCGCTCGACATCAAGACGCAGAACGGCATGCTTCAACCTTTCCCAGGCCGAACCCACTTCATCATCCCGGCACCACGAGCGGAAGAACTCCCATTCCTCCGTCCAGTCAGACAGCAGACTCTGCTTCTTTTTATTAGCGGTAAACCCTTCTTCCGGTAATTCCGATGCAACGGTATGTAATTTCCCGAGGATCGTGCCGATATGTCTGTGAAACATGCCGTTCCTGACAACAGTATCGCCCGCATTCACCGGTCTTCCGGGGACATACGGATAAGAATAAGCGAGCCAGTTTTTTCCTTCAAAAGAACATATCTCAAAATGATTCCCGTTGACCGACAATTCGGGTTCAATGACGCTCGTTCCGCTTTCCGACATCCGTTTTATATACAAAATCTTTTCTTCCATGCGGAACAACGCTTTATCATCCGTTTGTGCAAAATCGACAAACTTTATAACACGTTCACCCTCACTATGTTCGAACCGAAACACTATCCCGTCCGACCAGTCCTGACCCCCACCCAAAAAGATAATGGACGGGGGATCGGCACCGAATCGCGGTGACAGCGTGTTTTTTACAAAATCCGGTAAGCTCTTCATCGTTCCATAAGTATAAAGGCGGTTCCTCTATCAATATACCGGTATTTGGTGCATTTATGTGAACGCCATGTTACTGTTTTGATTCCTGCCGCATAATCTCCTGCAATCGTTGGTACCCGAAATGCGCAATGAGATTGTCAAGGACGACAAGGGCCGTATAATTTTCGGCAACGGGCCAGATTCTGGCAACGATAGTCGGGTCACGTCGTGTAATAGCACCGAGATCCCTGTTTTCGAGGGTATATTTGTCGATTGTATGCTGTTTTTTATTGATTGTCGGTGTCGGTTTGACGGTACAACGAATGACGAGGGGTTGTCCGGTGGCAAGCCCCCCCGTGATTCCGCCGGCGTTATTTGAATCGAATATTACCTTCCCCTTTTCCGAACGCATCTGATCATTGCATTCGTAGCCGGTCATATCTTTGACCTTTATTCCGGCCCCTATCTCGACTGCCTTGACCGCTCCGATGCCGAGCATTCTTCCGAGTTCCGCATCGAGTTTATAAAAGACCGGTTCTCCCAGTCCGACGGGAACACCATCGACGATAATCTCGACAATACCGCCGCTCGAATCACCCGTCGCCGTTATCCTGTTTACCGCTTCGACCATTTCCTTTGCGGCCGAAATATCCGGGCAATTGACAATATGATGTACCCTGTACTTTTCAAGAATTTCCTCTTCCTTTATTGCCGGTGCCTTTTCCCTGACCTGATCGATTTCCTTCTCGATCTCTGCAAATACACTCATTTTTTCGAGAAAACGCATATCGGCATGAATCCGTCCTTTTTCATAAATCTCCTGATAAAAGGGATCGTAATCCCGCCGCATTTTTTTATAGGATTCGGTGTATCTGAAGGCGACATCATGGACGATATCACCGCAGTTGACGCCCGCCGCTTCTTTAACATACGAACAAATCCTGATGCCGCAGGCAGCAAGGATTTTCTTGGCCACGGCACCCGCGGCGACGATGGTACTCGAGTATCTCCCGGAGAAAATTCCCGCGCCAATCGCATCATCCGCGAGTCCGTACTTGTTGAACGATGCGAATGAGGCATGTCCCGGCCGCGGGGTCCGGTTTGTATCCTGATATTGTTTTATATGAATGAAATGCCTGTCGAGATTGGGGATGAGAATACAGAGCGGCGTGCCATTGGTCAGATGTTTATTTCCCGCGTTCTCGACCGTATCGGCGGCGTTCACGCCGCAATAGATGACCGGAAGATCCGGCTCCTTTCTCGGTGAAGACAGTTCATCCGCTCCCGGCTTCCTCAAAAGAAGATCCGCGTAGATCTCCGGTTCCGTAATACTCATGCCCGCAGGAACGCCCTGCAAAACCGCGGTCAGTCCTTCCTGATAAGACCCGCCCCCGACAGTTACCTGAAAAATCCGTCCCAGATGGCAACCGATCATAATCAAACACTCCTTTTTTTTAGTATCGATATTGGTGTGTCCCACCTTCCGGAATCAATAGAAAATGAAACAATACCATATTTATCAGGATTTGAACGGGGATGCATGAAATCACCCCCCCGTTGTCTGCAACAATAAAGGGCATTGAAAAAAGAGTCAAGTGGCATCGTCCGAAAGTATTCGTTCACCTGCCGGGAAATTTCGTGATGATGCCGGTGCGTTGCGTCAATGATAGGATTCGAGAAGACCGGGCAGCGAAACCTTTCCCTCATATATCGCTTTACCGATAATAATACCGATAATACCCGGATGGGCCTTCCGTACTACCGCTTCCACATCCGCCTCCGAACCGATTCCACCCGAAAGAATAACGGGTAATTTCGATTGTTCCGCGATCAGGGCTGTCCGGTCAATATCCGGCCCGTCCAATGCCCCGTCATGGGCGATATTCGTATAGATAATTCCGGTAAAACCGATGTCTCTAGCCTCACACGCCAGACCGACATCGTCGACCCCGGCATTGTCTTCCCACCCGGATATCTTCACATTCCCGTTCACAGCATCGATACCCGCGATAAAAACATCCCCATATTCTTTTACCCAGGAAGCGACCGCCGTCGGCTGCTGCGCTAAAACGGTGCCCAGAATAAGTTTATCAATACCGATCGAAAGCAATTCTTCGACATCGATCGGTGTTCGGATACCCCCCCCGACCTCAATGGTCGCACCGACTGCCTTTCTTATGAGTCCGATTTTTTTACGGTTATTCCGTCCTTCACCACGGGCGGCATCCAGATCGATAATATGAATTCTCCGCGCACCCGCATCTTCGAAACTGTGGGCAATCTCCACAGGATCTTTCGAATATACCGTCGCCTGGTTATATTTGCCCTGGTAAAGGCGGACGCAGGAACCATTCAATATATCGATTGAAGGTATAATAATCATTTAAATTATCCTTATTGACGAATAAGTATTTTAAGGAAAGTATTATTTTTATTTTTTTTCTTCCAGATCCCGGAATTCCAGTTTATGTGATTTGTCCACTTCCTCGTACATTTGTCCGAGTTCCGAAAGTCGTTTCAGCCTGTCGAACGTCTCCTGGGTTGTGGTAAACCCCTCTTTCAAGGCGGTTTCGATATCGATTGAAATATCTTCATCATTATCCATACAGAAACCCAGCTCGAGTATCTCCCCCTTTGAACCTTTTCCTTTCATAAGTTTGAGATAAATAGGCATCGTCTCATTTCCTCCTTTGGATAATTATGTAAACCTACCGCATCGTTTCAAAAAGATACTCCCTGATTCCACTTCATATCACACCGAATCACGCAATCTTAATATATGAACATGGTCCCTGTCAAGACCGATTTCTCTTAATTGCCCGCAGGCCGCCCCGCGATCGACCCTTACTATTGAACGGTCCGTGTCACCCTGTATTTCTTGATAAAACCCACAGGACGGTAACTCATTTTTGCCTGCCTTAAGCCCTCGTCTCCCATATCCTGTTCGCGGTTTATCGTCTTGTATTTTTCCGGTAAAAACGACGCGAAACACTTGTTAATGAACTGATAAAGCCCTTTATATTCGCCGATTGCCTTTTCGAAATGGATCGCGAAACACGTTCCCCCCTGGAGTTCCTCACCGAGTGTGTATGCCGCCGGATTGCCGTCAACATAGACGATGGAACCGCAAAGCTTGAGATCCTCGATATGGTAAAGGGCTTCTTTTGCCCCCGCATAGTCTCCGTCCTCCTCTCTCGATTCTCTCCACAGATCGAGCACCCGCAGCGCATCACCCACATTATCCGCCTTGATCCGTTTTCCCGTATAATTATAATTGTTGAGGAATGCGTTGATAAGATTTCTTTTTTTATGATATTTTCTTCCCTCCAGTTCCGCCAGATGTTCCCTCAGATAGATATAATCGAAATTATCTCTGTCTTCCTTCACATGATATCCATACTCCCGGAGCATCCGGGTCTGGGGCTCTGAAACAAGTTTCAATAACGAATAGCGATCGAACATTTCTTCGAGCATCGATTTTTCGGGAATTCCGAAAGGGAGCAGGAAAAATGATTCGTTATTCCTTTTTCCCGTTATAATATATTTCCCTTGTTCCAATTCCGCTATTTGAAATGAATTCTTTTTCCTGAAAAGATATATATTGGCGAACGTAAACTCGGAAATGCCATCGGAAAGCCCGCTGAAACAGGGGTGTAATTCATCGCGCATTGAAATATCGATTTCCGAAAACTCCGGATAGTGTGAAATCATAGCGATATTATATTACAAATAAATTATTGTTGTATCAAGGCCTTCACGTTATTGACTTCGATAATTCAATCCATTAGAATTTAATTACGCATGTATCGCCTCATATAAGGAGCAGATTATGAGAATCTACATATATTTGTTTATAATAACAGCGCTTGTTCTGCCATGGTCATCCTGCCGGGGCAAGCAAGATACGACGGCACCACTTGCCGGCGGGGACCGGAAAGAGGAACTCCCCGATACAACGACACCAGGTGATGAAGAAAAAGCGATACCTGCGGCAGGAGAAGATGAAAGTGAGATAACAGCGGAAAAATCCTCGACATCCGACCGCGCGACAACGAGTAACGGTATTTCCAAAAAGGCCTCTTCGGTACAGGATGATTCCTCGAAGGAAACAATCACAAGAAAAGAACCGGGAGAAGGAGAAGAAGGTGAAATCACCTATCTCGAAGGAAACGTCGGTATTACAAGAAACGCCGTTTCACTCGATGCTTCCCGGATCGATACGGGAACGAGAATAATGAATTACGATCTCGTTTCGACAAAAGAAAATAGTATGGTGGAAATAGAAGTGATCTCGGCGCGATGTCCCGCGACAATTATCACCGTCGAGGAAAACACGGCATTCACATTCGATATCAACAGGATCGATGGAACGGAAACGACACAGCTCGATATGTTTGCGGGTTCTATCGCGTTGAAAGTCGACGCCCTCGCGAAAAGCCAGGATCTTCTCGTGAATACGGGCGAGACCGCCATGGGGGTCAGGGGGACGGCATTTACCGTGACCACACTTCCGACCGGGGAGGTGCTGGTTACCTGCAAGCAGGGACGAGTCGAGTGTAAGGATACCTCGGGAAAACGGCTTTACGCCCAACCGGGAAAGGTCGTCGAAGCGGGAAGTGAAGCCGCCGTACAAGAGGTGAACGTTCCGGTTGCCGATGTCGAGACGTACAGGGACGATTGGTACACGAAAAAGGTAACGCTGTTAAAAGGAAACGCGCTTTTGCAGATCAAAAAGCTTGCCGCCGAATACGAGAAGCGGCTTTCACAGTTCACGGAAGCCTACCGGGCGCTTTTTGCCGAATCGGATATTATCGACAAATGGATACAAGAAGATAAAAAAGGTGCAACGGGTACGAATATGGAGGTGATGAAGGAAAAAAAGACGATCATCGGGCACCTCTACGCGATACAGAAAAGTCTTTTCTGGTTTCAGCGGATTTATTTCAGACTCATCGAACTCAAGCGGTTCCACGATCTCGGTTTCGGAAAGGGGAATATACGTGAAGGCTTATCCACCGATACCTTTTTCAATAATCTTCTTAAACAAAATATCGAAAAAAAACTCGCCGATATCAGGTATATTTATAAATTGTATGCTTTACGCAACAACGGCTCCGTCCCTATCGGAAGCGTTTCGGATGATTTTACAGACGACGATGACTTTTTTGATGACGGCGATTTCTTCGATGACGATGATTTTTAGAAAAAAAACTCAAAATTAATGCCTGCACAGTCAGTTCTCGAAGCGCGGCGGCAAATATATGAAAATATACCGGAAAACAGGACTGCATCGTCAAGATGCCGTTTTCTTACGGTAACGGAACCTTCTCTATGTAATCCTTCCAGTGGATTTTCCTCAAGAATTGTGATGATTTTTTATGTAGTGCGGCGCCAGGGTCGGCTTGACTACTCTACCGGGGTATAGTACATTGCTATTAATGATCTTCACACAAGGAGGTGTATCATGACGTTTTATAAAAGTGTTTTTATTCCTATGATATTGATCGTTATGACGCCGTTCTTCCTCTCCGCGGACGAAGGCTCGCACGATCTCAGTGTCGACGACGTACTCGGGGAGATCAGAGCCGAACAGGGGGTGAATCTGAACAGGGAGATCGACCCGGAGGAGGTAAGCGACCCGCTTCTGGAAAAACTCGGAGAAGCATACATGAACCTGATGGTACCGGATGAAAGGCAGCACGAGTGGATGGACAGAATGATGGGAGGAGAGGATTCCGAAAGCCTCGAGGCGATGCACAGAATGATGGGATACCGGTACCTTACGGGCGGAGGCTTCCGCGGCAGGGAGTACCGCGGGATGATGGGGGGAATGCCGATGATGGGCGGATACGGGTACTACGGCGGAGGAATGCATCCGTTCCTCTTTCAATGGTGGTGGTGGCCTCTTATCGTTCTCATTCTTGCCGGAGTAGTCACCGTCATCGTGGCCGTCTTTCGCCGCGGAAAACATGCAGGGCCCGCTCCCCTCGAAATTCTGAAGGCCAGACTGGCGAAAGGCGAAATAACGAAGGAAGAATTCGATGCATTGAAACAGGATATCCTTTAGAAAGGAGGAATTACATTATGGAAAAAGATATCATATGCGGAATGGATGTCGATCCGAAAAAAACAGGAATAAAAGCGACGTATAAAAACAAGACGTATTACTTCTGCTCACCGGGATGCAAAGCCGCTTTTGAAAAGGAACCGGACAAATACGTCGCCCCCTGAGGGGCGGAGCAGCCGGAATCTCGCTTCACTTTGAGGATTGACGGGCCGCCGAAACGAATCGCCCCGTCAATCCTTTCTGATTTTGATAAACCCGGCGTTGACCGCGACGACCACGGTACTCAGCGACATGAGAAGCGCGCCGATCTCCGGAGAGAGAACAAACCCGGCCCCGTATAACACGCCGGCCGCGAGGGGAATGGCCACGACATTATAACCGGTCGCCCAGACAAGATTCTGTACCATTTTACGGTAGGTCGCCCTGCCGAAGAGAATAAGCTCAGCGACATCGAGGGGATTATTGTTGACGAGAACGATATCGGCGGTTTCCGCCGCGACATCCGTTCCGCTCCCGACGGCGATCCCGACCTGTGCCTGCGCGAGGGCCGGCGCGTCATTCACCCCGTCACCGGTCACCGCCACATACTCGCCCCGCTCCTGTAATTCCCTGACCTTCTCAAGTTTCTGATCCGGCAGCACTTCGGCGAAGAAACCGTCCATGCCGAGTTCCCCGCTTACTTTTTCCGCCGCCCAACGATTGTCACCCGTCATCATCAGGCATTCGATTCCCCTGTCCTTGAGTTTTTTAATCGCTTTACGGGATTCGGGACGTATCGCATCCGAAAGGGCGATAGAACCGACCGGTTTATCGTCTGCAATCAAAAAAACGCGCGTTTCCCCCGTACTCTTTTCTCCCCCGCCCGGTTCCTGTAATCCCGTCTCCTTCAAATACCCCGGACCGGCGACGATGACCCTTCTGCCGTCAACCGATCCTTCCACCCCCCTGCCCTTGATTTCCCTGAATTGCGACACAGGCTCGATACGCACCCCCATCGCTTTCGCCTTTTCGACGATGCCTTTTGCGATCGGATGTCCCGATTGTGTTTCGAGGGCGGCAGCAAGCCCGATTACCGACCGCTCATCGAACGCCCCGTCATATACGGCGACATCCGAGACCTCGAAACTGCCTTTCGTGAGTGTTCCCGTCTTGTCGAAAAGAACGGTCGTTATTTTTCTGGAGTTCTCGAAGGCCGTCCGGTTTCGAATCAGGAGGCCGTTTCGCGCGGACAGGGCGGTCGACCGCGCCGCTACCAGGGGGATTGCAAGCCCGAGCGCGTGGGGACAGGTAATCACCATCACCGTAGCCATCCTCGCGATTGAAAACTGGAGTCCGCGGCCCGAAAGAAGCCACGCGATCAACGTCGTTATTCCGACTGCGATTGCGATAATCGTCAGCCACATCGCCGCCTTGTCGGATAACGCCTGTGTCCGAGATTTTTCGGCCTGCGCATCCCGTACCATGGCGACGACCTTCGCAAGATATGAATCTTCTCCGGTTCCCGAAACGCGCATTTCGAACGAAGCGTCGTCATTCAATGAACCGCCGACGAGTCTGTCCCCTTCTCCCTTTTTAACGGGGCGTGCCTCACCGGTAAGCATCGATTCGTTCACATACCCGGTTCCGGCGACGACGATACCGTCCGACGGAATCTTTTCTCCCGGCTTTACCACAATCACGTCATCCTTTTTTATTTCCTTGAGGGGAACGTCGTTTATCGCGTCTCCCGTTTTACGGTGGGCGATATCCGGCATGAGACCGGCGAGCTTTTCCAAAGCTGCCGAAGCGCTTACCACCGACCGCATTTCTATCCAGTGACCCGCGAGCATGATATCGATAAGGGTCGCGAGCTCCCAGTAAAAGGGAGTTCCTTCGAACCCGAATGTGACGACTCCGCTGTACGCATACGCGACACTTATCGCAACCGCAATAAGCGTCATCATTCCCGGAAGCTTTTTGGAGAGTTCATCCTTGAAGCCTTTCAGAAAAGGCCAGCCCCCGTAAAAATAGATAAACGTGGAGAGGGTGAAAACGATATACCTTGAACCGGGAATAATGAGAGAATAGTGCAGCAAATTCTGTATAAAGTCCGATAAAATCAATACCGGAATGGTGGCGAACAGGGATACGTAAAAACGCCTGCGGAAATCCATGATCATCATCCGGTGATGCGCGACGTGGCCGCCGCCGTGCCCTGAATGGCGAGACCCGTTAATGTCCATTTCGTGGTGACCATGGTTGTTATTTCCATCATGCCCGGTATGGTCATTCATGTCATGTGTATTCATTTCAAATCCTTTCTTTTTCTCTCATCTATTCACACTCCTTTCATTATTACCTTTAGCCGTTCCTTTTTTATATACTTTCATTCACGTTATCATTGACTGTTATCCGCATTATTTATTGTATGAGAATACAAGACAGCCCCTGCCGTCATGTATCCATAGACGTGAAGATAAAAAACGGACTATGCGGTGTAAGCGAGGGTCAGCAGCTATGCCCCGCCGGCATTGTCGCAGCGGCCGGGGGAGCCCAGAACAAGCGATTCGATAACCTCGTATAAACGATCGATATTGTCCTTTGTAATCTTTAGCAGCGCCGTCTGGCGGAGATTCAGTCCGCCCGCGCTTTTATTGCTGATTATATCCACGCCGTTTTCAATCCTGTTCAGTACCGGCCGGATTTTTTTCAGAAGCACTTCATTACCCGTTTTTGACGCCGATACTTTTTGCCGCAACTTCTCGTTCTGGCGTTTGAGGCCGTTGTTGATATCAAACAACTTCACATTCGTCTTTCTCAGACTTACAAGGTAGACGGCGACGATCCCGCCGAGAAGCGCCCCGATAACGGCGAAATACGCCCCCATGGCGAGATGTGAAACGGAAAAGGATTCAATCACAATCGCGAAAAAATCGAAAACGTCTTTTTCAAAAAGGCAGACGACAACCAGAGAGGCCGGGTGAAGAAACGCATACCCGATGATAAAACCCGCCGCTACAAGTACCGCAGGGGATCCCTCCATTCTCTTTGTTTTCATGGGTGCCCCCCTTTATGAATCTATATAATAGAAACATACCC
>JAFGHO010000014.1 GCA_016930085.1 Spirochaetales bacterium | reverse complement strand
TTTCAGCCAGAGGAACTCGTTCGGCCCGAGGGTAAGAGACAAACATCCATCCCCGGCCGTTTCAAAAATCTTCCGCGTCAAAAGATCGCGAAGCCGATGTTTCCCTTGCAAGCCGGAAACAAGCCGTATCTCCGTTATTCCGGAAGACATATTATGAACGGCGATAACCCGATGACCGTTTTCACCGGTTCTCCGGATCGCGAACACCGCCCCATTAGTGTGCATCACTTCAAATGGGGCACGGGGACTGAAAGCCGTTTCATTCCTCCGGATTGAAAGCATCTTTTTATAACAGGAAAAAACCGTTTTCCTTCTCCTGTTCTCATTCAATTCACGGACAAGCCGGTCGACGGAAAGCTTTTCCCTGTTGATACTCCGAGGTATGCCGGTTTCGGTGAGGGCCGCTGAGTCGTTTATCGAACCGGCAAGAGAATGGAAATAGATGCCGGGGACACCGGGAAACGCGAGCATGATCGACTGTGACAGAAGAAAACGGCGCACGGCGGCTTCCTCCGGTTCTCCGGGCTTTTCGAGAAGACTCATATAATTGATATTGAGTTCGTAAGGACTTCTGCTCCCGTCGCTGTTTGTTTTATACGAGACGGTGCCCCCCCGCTGTTTTGTGAGAGCGACGAGGCCGTCGATATCTTTTTCCGGGACCAGACCGGCAAGCGGCCTGACCCCGATACCGTCGTGCGATGCGGTAAAATTGAAGAAGGCAGCATCCGTTCCGGGCAGATCGAGTCCCCCGGCCCATCCGGCAAGAAAGCGGCTGTCTTCCCAAAGAAGGGCGTGCGCGATCAGCGGCGGAAGCGGAAACTGGTACACCATTTGCGCCTCGTCATTCCCGTTTCCCAGATAACTGATATTTTCCCTGTGGGGGACATTCGTTTCGGTGATGAGGACGACATGCGGTGCGATCCGGTCGAGTATCAGCCGGAAGAGTTTCACGATAAGGTGTACCTGGGGCAAATGGATACAGGATGTACCGGGTTCCTTCCAGATATACGCGACGGCGTCGAGCCGAATGACGGCCGCCCCGCGGGATATATAAAAAAGCATGATTTCGACCATCCGGAGGAACACGTCGGGGTTCCTGTAGTTGAGATCGATCTGGTCCGCGCTGAAAGTCGTCCAGAGCCGCTTCTCTCCGCGGCTGGTCGAAAACGGGGTGAGCAGGGGTGAGGAACGCGGACGGACAACCGCAGAGAGGTCGGCATCCGGATCGCAAGTGATAAAATATGAAGCGAATTCCTCATTTCCCGCGCAAAACTCCTCGAACCACCCGCTTTTGGCGGAAACGTGATTGAGTACGGCATCGAACATCAGCCGGTAGCGCTTGCCGAGCCGGCGGATACCTTCCCAGCCCCCATACGCTCTGTCTGCCTCCCGGTAATCGATGATCGAAAACCCGTCATCGGAAGAGTACGGAAAGAAAGGGAGTATGTGCAGGGTGTTGACGGCATCCCGGACATATGAAAGCAGAAACCGTTCCATGACTTCGAAACCGGGCTTTTCACCGTCATTGAGCTGATCCGGATAGACGATAAGCACCGCGTCCTTTTCCGTCAATGCATACCGCCCGCCGGCGCCGCCTGGTCGCCGGTGGAAACCGGCGAATAATTTCTCGAGCCGCCGATACAGCGGGGCCGCCCGTTCCCTGCCGTAAAGCCCGCCCAGCATATCGATCATGGTATCAGTCATGGTGGTTCACCCCGCACATAGCCGCAAAGATCCGCATTATTGCGCTGCCGCTTCGATACCGATCACCTCACGAAGCTGAAGCAGATCGGTGATAACGGCATCGGGCACCCTGCCGGAATCCGGCTTCCCGGAGGGCAGCAGTCCGAGCGAACGCTTGTCGCCCGCGAAGAGGACGGCTTTGAAGCCGGCATTCATCGCCGGAACAATATCCTTTTTCATGTCGTTTCCGACATAGATCGTCCTGCACACCGGAATATCGTATGAAAACAGTTTTTCTTTTGCGCGCTCGAAAAGAAAACCGTCGGGTTTTGAACGGGAAAATCGATAGGAGAAAAAGGTCAGATCGGGCCGAAAGGGTTCGACGGTTTCACAATCACATATTCTCCCGTTGATAAAATAATTGAGAATAACGGGTGTATAAAACTGGGCGTTCGAGATGATACCGCTTACGATCCCGGCTGCCGTACATTCCCGTATCAGTTCCGTCATACCCGGCATGGGGGAGACCCGGTTGGTCGCGAGTTCAAAGAGGAATGCGAATATACCGGTTTTAAAACCTTCGGGAAGGCGGAGAATATGTTCCTTTTCCGCGTCCCCCAACACTTCACCCCAGATGCCGATGATATCGACCTCGGGAAAAGGAATGCCCTGCTTGTTTTTTTCTTCATGATCCCGTCGTATCGCCTCACGAAACCCGCTCAATATTTTCCGCGCATCCTCCTCGTGGTGACCCGGCCGCTCCAACCCGATGCCGGTTTCCTCGAGACAACGGATGAGGCCTGCTTCAGTAAACCGTTTGCCCCCGATATCTCCGGAAGCTGAAACAAGCAGGGTTCCGTAGATATCGAACAACACGGCCCTGATACCACAGAACCGTTTCAATGAAGCCCGGACTCCCGTCGGTTCGGGAACAAGCGGAACGGTGTTATCCAGACAACGTTTTATAAATGCCGCATAGTCTTTTTCCATAATGCTCCAAACTGTATTTTTCTTCAATAATTTCCCTGTTGTGGACTATCGTCTCATGAGAGACGGGAGAGAGAATGAAAGCGTCGATGTTCGTTCGCGCCGCAAAACGTTCCCGTTTGAGTTTGTCGCCTGCGACCATCATGATATATTCCCGCTGCTCGTCATCGGAAAGCGAGGGAAAATCCCTCTCCTCCCCGTTCCGGTCGACCGGGATCCTATCATACAGCCTATCGAAAATCATTCCTTCTTCCCTGAAATCATCGACAATATAAGGAATGGCCCTGCCCGCCACCTGTTTTCCGAAAAGCCATGGCTCCAGGTATGACATGCCGAATCCTTCCCGTATACTTGTCGTAATGCATATATCGGCACCGTACATCAGTGTCCTGAAAGCAAGCCCCCTTCCCGCTTCAAAAAAGACCGGCAGCTTCATTTTTCGTACAAAGTCCTTCCATTTTCTGTAATGGCCCGCTTCCTCGGGATTATGCGGCGCAAGGGTGACGAGCCAGGAGGCCTTTCCTCTTAAAACGGCGGAAAACAGGATCAACTCACCGATGTTTTTCCTCCTGATTACCCTGACGGGATAAACGACGATCCTTGTTTCCGGGTCGCAATGCAGGTGTGAACACACAATATCCCGGGCCGCATCCTTTTGTTCGCCCTCGTCATGATTCCTGAAATAAACGGGATTCGGGATACGGTGTATCTTCTCCGCGTCGATCCCGAACGCTTTGAGCCTGTCAGCGTCGAACGAATTGAGTACGCCGTACCGGCATGAGTCCGTTTGAGGATACATCACGTCCCGGGTTCGTTCGCCGAATACATTTTCACAGACATATCTCATGAAGGCGATATTGGCGGGTCTGTCTTCCGCGAAATCATGGCAGTGGAGAAACAGCCGGTATCCGTTTTCGGCAAGCCGGCGCACCACGGAAGTAAGCACGGGATTCTTGCCCAGATTCGGATTATGGATATGGATGATATCCTTCCCGGCAGTCTGTTCTTTGATGAAATCATACAGCCGATCCTTCAATTGAATGTAATACTTTTTTTCGTCGTTCGAAGAAATATAATTCAATCCCTCGTTTTTCTTGATCGGCACCTCCCCGATTCCGGAGTCCTCAGGGGCGAGACCGCATAAAATTTCGATCCCGTCGAAAAGCGGACACCCGGCGAGTGCGGCAATCTGTGAGGATATAATCCTGGTCACACCGCCCGGCATAAGGTGATAATGGATAATCGAGAGATTCATGTGAATCCCTGTTTCTTTTTCTCCAGATACGCGGGTATACTGATCATCGGTTCCCGTTCCTTTTCCTCGATCCGATATTCGCCGAGGGTCTGCTCGTTCTCGTCCGATTCGGTGATCTGCCGCAGGATAAATGATTCCGGCACGATCGGTCCAAAATCCTTGTATTTAGCGAGTCTGTTCCAGAATGTCTGGAGAATGCCGAAGGCCATTTTCCCGAGATTATTGGTGGACTGGTTCCTGTGCACCCGTTGTTCGATGTCGGTCTGGGCGATGACATCGAGGCCCCATTGCCGGTATATATCGATGAGAAGACCGGTCTCGACTCCATAGCCCACGGGAAAAGGTATCTGTTCGAGGATCTCGCGGTAACCGGCATATTCGCCGGAAAGGGGCTGAATGATGGCGGTGAGTTCGGGGAAAAACTGTGAAAAAAGCGGACGTATTAGTATTTCCGTCACCCTGCCGCCGCCTTTGGGCTTGAAGATCCCTTCCTTTTTGACCGGCCGTTTATAAAAGGCTTTCACGAATTTGATTTCGGGATACATAATAAGCGGTCCGATGAGTCCGTAGACAAAACGGTGATGGATATTCCTGATATCGGCATCGATGTAGACGATAATGTCCCCTTGAAGCAGAAAAAGCGCTTTCCAGAGATTTTCTCCCTTTCCTTTATAATTACCTTCTTCTTTCAGATAATCCGAGGCGATAAAAATATTCGCCCCGAACTCCCTGGCTATTTCACAGGTCTTGTCCTCAGAGCCCGAATCGACGACCGCTATTTCATCGAGAAGGGGAAACCGGTCCATGAGTTCCGCCTTTGACACGATAACCGACTGTCCGATGGTTTTCTCTTCATTCAGGGTCGGAAAACAAAGACTGATTTTGAGGTTTCTCTTGCGCTTTTCCTCGACAAGCCTCCCGAGGTCCCTGAACTCCGAGTGATGGAATATGCGCCTGTCCATATAATGATGAATATCAGTTTTCACAATACCCCCTGTCGATCGCGTAGAGAAGCATGATGATCTGTAATATTCCCTTTGGTATCGGAAGCACATCGATATACCCCTGTGAACCGCTGCTCAGGATCCCTGTCGTAATACCGAGGGCCACGGATGGTATTGAATACGAAAGCGGGATCGCGAGTTCCGAGTTGATCGTGGTCATGATCGGTCTGTAACCGAGGTAATCGACGATTTTTACCGCTGTCTTTACAAGCGGATGCGAGTAACTCAAGCCGCCGGCGCGGTGACGGCCGAAAAAATCGCATTTTATGGAAACGTCGTACTTTGCCCCGATATCCACACAGCTGTCATTGATCTCCTCGATAACGCGTGTCATGATATTATCATCCTCACTCAGGACCTCGAGTTTCAGATTGGCGCGGGTACTCACCGTACTGTAACGCTCCCCCCCATTGATCATCCCGAGATTGATCAATGTCTTCGGCTGAATGGGGAGCGGAATGCTGCAGAGGCGGTTGATGATCTCGTTCATCACTAAAATCGCGCTGTTGTTCATTGTTTTTCCCCACGGCGTGGTCGATTCCCTCCCGATGGAACAACCGATATCGCATCGTACCCTGCTCAATGAAAAGTAATTGACCATCCCGAGCGGGGTGCCCGCCAGATTGATCGCGACATCGATCGTATTTTTATGTTCCTTGATATAACAACGGATTCCCTCCAGGTCCCCTCTGTCATGGTACCGCGCGGAGGCGAGGAGGATGATATTGCTGTCGAATGTCAGATTGAGTCTTTTAATGATATCGGGGAGGGTAATCATTGTCGCAAGGGCCATTGTATCTTCGGGAACACCTCTCCCGATGATTTTGTCCTTTGTAATAGTGAGTACATTGTCGATATTCATATCGGGCTGATGATCGATATGGGTAAAAATCAGGATATTTTTGTCTTTGCTTTTGCCCGGTATGAACGCGATCGCATTGTTGACTTCATCGATCATGGGTTCGGGAATGCCGCTTGCTATAAACCGCTCCATGAGAATCGACGCCCGCTTTCCCTCTTTAAAGGTGATCGCGGGTACTTTTGATATCATGGCGAGATTCGAAAGTACCAGTTCCCGTGCGGAAATGATCCCATTCAGCCAGTTGTCTCTCTTGGTTTCGAGAAATTTTATTATATCGGTCTGTTTTTTATCCATTGGCCATACACTCTGTCATTCAATCGGTCAAATTGATATATTTTCTTTCATGGTAATAAATTATAGTCATTTTGGCAAGTCCCGTCATCATTGTCCACAAAGATTCGCGGCACCCGTTTCCCGACGAGACAGGTAACTTCATAGGGTATGGTGCCCATCAAACCCGCTATTTCTTCCGCATTCGGGCCGAACTCCTGCGGTCCGAAAAGGATGACGTCATCGAAAAGGGTGACGCCGGAAGAAATGCCGACATCCGCCATTATCTGATCCATACAGACGCGTCCGGCAAGAGGATATCGCTTTCCCCGTATACACACGTCGCCTCTGTTCGAAAGAAGCCTGCTGTAACCGTCGCCATAGCCGGCAGCGATGGTGGCAATGACGGTTTCCCGGGAAGTCCTGTATGTCATCCCGTAGGAAATCGGCGTACCCTTCAAGACCCGTTTGATAAAGACGACTTTCGAACAAAACGCCATAACGGGCTTGACGGGAAGGATCCGTTCCTGTTCGCCCGAAGGGTAATACCCGTAGGTAAGAATACCCACCCTCGCCATGTCAAAAAAAGATTCGGGAAGACCGATAAGGGCCCCCGAGTTGGCGGCATGAACGATGCCGGGGTCTATTCCCGCTTTTCTGATTGCATCGACAACACCGGCGAATCGCGCCGTCTGTACCCTGGCAAAGGAATCGTCTTTCATATCCGAACCGGGGAAATGGGTACATACGCCCCCGAGGCGAAGGTGACCGCTTTGGGATACGGCGAGGGCAAGTTTCAGGGCCTCCTCCGGTTTGCAGCCCAGTCTTCCCATACCCGTATCGATTTTGAGGTGGACCTCACATTTTTTTTCGAATCGTCTTCCATCGCTTTCGAGTAAATCGATATTATCCATGGAAGCGATCATCGGAATGACACCGCGATTGAAAAAAAGACCTGTTTCTCCGGGCAGGGGAAGGCTGAAAAGAAGAATCGGAACGGCGATGCCCGCTTCACGCAATTCCAGTGCTTCGGAGGCGGTGGCGACACCGAGCATATCGACGCCCTCCTGTACGGCGATTCGTGAGACCGTAACGGCGCCGTGCCCGTATGCGTCCGCTTTGACGGCAACGCATAATTTTTTACCGGTCTGAAGACGCCTGCGAATGAGACGGATATTGTGCCGTAAATGATGAAGGTAGACGATCGCCCGTGTTGCCTGCATGTAGCGTATTGTAGCATTAAAGCCCATGTCTGCTCAAGGTACCGTAAAGGTGAAAAGGCCGGTTGCAATATCGGCGATAATAAGGTAAAAAAAGACCGGGCACGCGCGGTGCGTCAATTTTTCGGATAAAGGAGACCGGTATGGATGAAAAAAAGCTTTCGTTTTCCCTCGAGTTTCTGGTAAGGGATTATGAATGCGATCTCCAGGGGATTGTCAACAACGCCGTCTATCTTCACTATCTCGAACACACACGGCACGAGTTTCTCAAAGACAAAGGACTCGATTTCGAAGGCCTTCACCGGCAGGGTGTCGATCCCGTTGTCGTACGTATGGAAATCGATTACCTTTTTCCACTCACAAGCGGCGACAGGTTTACCGTCCTGTTGTCGCCGGAAAAAAGGGGAAGACTGCGAATCGTTTTCAACCAGGAAATCATCCGTCAGCCCGATAAAAAGCCTGTTCTGAAGGCCGTCGTTGTTACCACCTGTCTCAAGGAAGGAAGGCTTTATATGCCGGACGACCTTGCCGAAGGATTATTCTGATGGCCGGTCAATCTTTAATGAAACGGCTCGAACATTCGATTCTCATAGCCGACGGGGGAATGGGCACGATGATACGTCATCTCGCCCCGCAGCCGGTCGAATGCGTCGAAGCAATGAACATACTCGACCCCGATCTCGTCGGTGAAATTCACAAACAATTCGTCCGGGCAGGGGCGCATATCATCGAAACGAATACATTCAGCGCGAGCAGATTCTCGCTGGCGAAGTATCATTTCGAGGACAAGACAGGCGAAATCAATAAAATGGGGGTGAAACTGGCAAAAGACGCTGTCGGCCCCGACGGTTTTGTCGGCGGCTCGATCGGCCCTTTTCTCGCGACACTCGAAGAAATCACTAATGACATGAAAGCACCTGTCGAAGGAGCGATCGAAGAACAACTCGCCGAGTTCATTGCCGGGGAGGTCGACCTCGTTATATTGGAAACATTCGGCAACAGCCGGCACCTTCTCTTCTTTCTCGATGTCGTGAAAAAAAAGACGGCGCTTCCCGTCCTCGCCTCAATGACGGTCACCCCCTCCTCTACCTGTTACGACGGGGTCGATGTAAGGACAGCAGCCGGCCGGCTCGTCGATCACGGAGCGGACATTGTGGGATTAAACTGCGGTTACGGCATCGTATCGATCGAACACGCCCTGAAGCAGATTTCCGATATCAACGTTCCCCTCTCGGTGATGCCGAACGCAGGATATCCGGAAAAAATCAGCGGCAGGATGCTCTACGGAATATCGGCCGATTATTTTGCGGGAAAAACACTCACATTCGCCCAACTCGGCGCGCGAATCATCGGTGGGTGCTGCGGTATTTCCCCTTCCGATATCGAGGCGGCCTCGGTGAGACTCAGAAAGGAAAAGATCGTCAGGAGAAAGATCGTCAGAAAGGAAATACACCTCCGGCAGGAAGCGCCCGGTCCCAAAGAGGGAATATTGCTCGAACGATTCAAAGATGTGTCGCTGCCCGTTATCTGCGAGATCGATCCGCCGGGAACACTCGATATCTCGATGCATTTCGATGCGATCACCGAGGTCCATGAAGCGGGCGCCAGCGCGATCAGTATGGCGGAAAATCCGCTGGCAACGGTGAAAATAAACAACCTCGCCTTCGCGTCATATATAAAACAGAGACGTAATATCAATATCATTCTTCATATGACGGGCCGTGACAGAAACCTGTTGGGCCTGCAGTCCTTTCTCCTGGGCGCCCATTTACTCGGTATAGAGGCCCTCCTCATGGTAACCGGCGATCCGTCCCACACACAGGGTGGACCGACCAACGTGTTCGATGTCGATTCGATCGGACTCCTCTCGATGGCTGCCGAACTCAACAGGGGAAGAAATATCTACGGGAAAACAGCGGGCACCATGACGAACTTTTCTCTGGGCGCCGCCTTTAATCCGAACATGAGGGATCAAAGAAGCCAGCTCAACCGTCTGAACAAAAAGATAGACGCGGGGGCCTGTTTTATCATGACCCAGCCTTTTTTCGAAGCGGAAAAAGTGCGGATGTTTCTCGAGACCACAAAGGATTTACCGGTGAAATTCTTTGCGGGCATCTTCCCCATCACTTCTTCCAGGACGGCGGAATACCTTCACAATGAAGTACCCGGTATATATGTCCCGGACGGCCTCCGCGAAGCACTTGCCAAAAAAAGTGAAAAGGAGTATCAGAAGGATGTCGGCATCGGGCATTCACTCGAGCTTATCGAATCGATAAAATCTTCAGTCGACGGCCTTTACCTGATCGCCCCCCACAGGGACCCGGCCCTTCTTTCCATACTCGTTCGGGCCGCACGGCTTTGATTATTTGTAAAAATCAAGAAGCTCCATTTCGAAAACAAGATACGCCTGCGGCGGAATGGCTCCCGGAACGCCCTGTTCACCGTATCCGAGTTCGGGCGGAACCACGAGAAGCCGTTTTTCCCCTTTTTCCATACTCAAAAGCGCTTCATTCCACCCCTGTATAAGCTGACCGATCCTGAACACGGCGGGTTCTCCCCGATCGATCGAACTGTCGAATACCGTTCCGTCAAGCAGCGAACCGGTGTAATGAACCTTGACCTGCATGTTTGCCGTGGGGCTCGCTCCGCCTTTTCCCTTTTTCAGGATAACATACCGCAGACCGGATTCGGTCGTCCTGATATCGGGATATTTCCTTTGCAATGCCGCAAGCGCGGCATCCTGCATTTCTTTCTGGCGCTGGGCTTCCGCTTTCCTCTCCTGCTCGTTCTTCATTCTCAATGTTGATGCGAGGTTGTCGAATGTTTCCTGGTCCGCCCTGAATTTTTTCGCGTCTTCGCCGATCCGGTATATCACTACCCGCTTGATTTTATCGCCTTTTTTAATCGACTTGACGACATCCATGCCTTCAACCACATGTCCGAAAACACTGTGTTTTCCGTCAAGCCAGGGGGTTTCTTTGAAGGTGATAAAAAACTGGCTGCCGTTGGTATCCCGGCCGCTGTTTGCCATGGAAAGGATACCCGCCCTGTCATGTTTCAGGTCGGGGTGGAACTCATCCGGGAACCGGTATCCGGGACCGCCGGTCCCTGTTCCCAGAGGGCATCCGCCCTGGATCACAAAATCATCCACCACCCGATGAAATGTCAGGCCGTCATAAAATCGTTCCGCGTCCCTGCCGGAAAAGTTGATCGTTCCTTCCGCGAGTCCGACAAAATTGGCGACCGTCAGCGGAACTTTTTTATATTCAAGGGCCAAAAGAATGTCTCCTTTTACCGTTTCAATCTTTGCATAGAGACCGTCCGGAAGATCGGGTGTCTGGGCGCATGCGGCGATGATAAAGAAAAAGAGGACAATACATGTTGTATGGAATTTCAGTTTCATAACCATGTCTCCTTCGTCTGTCATTCAGGTTACTCTACACTATTAAATATTGCCCACATTGTAAAGGCTTTTGACCGCCCCTTGACTTTATTTTTTTAATATCTCATTATCCTGATATATATGAAAACCTATGAGGAGATCAACAAGAAAATCGAAGCCAAAAAAGCGGTGGTTCTTACGGCGGACGAAATAATCGAGTACGTGGATAAAAAAGGTCTTGAGGCCGCCGCACGGGAAGTCGACGTCGTCACCACGGCCACATTCGGACCCATGTGTTCTTCCGGATGTTTTATCAATTTCGGCCACAGCAAACCCAGAATACGGATGAGTGAAGCGTGGATCGAGGATGTTTTTGTGTATACCGGCATCGGCGCTGTGGATGTTTACCTCGGGGCAACCCAGCTTCGTCATAACGACCCCGCGAACATGACCTACCCGGGGGAGTTTTCCTATGGCGGCGGACATGTTATCGAAGATCTGATTGCCGGAAAAAAGCTGCAGCTCTTCGCCCTTTCATATGGAACCGACGAATATCCCCGCCGTGAAATTCGTACCTGGTTTACCATCGATGACCTGAATCAGGCAATCATGGTCAACCCCCGCAATTGTTATCAGAATTATAATATCGCGATTAATTGTTCGGAACGCCCCATCTATACCTATCTCGGGTACCTGAAACCGCAGATGAAAAACCTTACCTATTGTTCTGCGGGACAGCTGTCCCCTCTATTGAACGACCCATTGTACAGGACGATCGGGGTCGGGACCGCGGTCTGGCTTGCCGGCTCGTATGGCCATGTCTACGGAGAAGGAACACAGCACTGCTCGATCGTGGAGAGAGGGCCGAATGACGTACCGATGGAAGGGGCGGGTACCCTCGCTCTTACCGGAAACATGAAAGAAATGAAACCAGAATTCGTACGGGGCGTGAGTCTGAAAGGATACGGTGTCTCATTGGCACTTGGCGTCGGTGTTCCCATACCGATACTCGATTCACGCATACTCAAATGGACCACGGTTCGGGACAGGGACATTTACGGCCCCGTCGTCGATTACAGTGACGATTACCCGCAATGCAGCGGAAACATCGTCTGCAGGCTTTCATATGAAGAACTGCGAAACGGTGAAGTGACGATTCAGGGTAAAACCGTGGAGGTCAGTTCGATGTCCTCTTACGCAAAAGCGCTCGAGATAGCCGAACTGTTGAAAGATGAAATAAAAAGGGGTGATTTTCAGATAAGCAAACCCATCCGGCGACTGCCGGTTAACCAGAGCATCAAACAATTGCAAATCAGGGAAAAGGAGTGATGGCAACTACCAAGAAATTGTGTCTTTTTTTTCCGAAAAGCGAGACTGAAAAACCGATTATCTATCATCTCGTAAAGGATTACAATCTCATCATCAATATCTTCAGGGCGAAAATCACACCGGAGGAGGAAGGATATCTCGTCATCGACGTCACCGGTGAAGAAAAAGATATCGAACGCGGCATGGATTTTGTTCGAAAAAATAATGTCGCGATCAACGCGACACATCGGGGGTTGCAGCATGATTCGGAAAAATGCGTCCACTGCGGCAACTGCCTTTCCCATTGTCCGACAAAAGCACTCGCCGTAAAAGACACGAAAACGAGAAAAGTCGAGTTCGACGAAATACTCTGCATAGAATGTCTCGCCTGCGTGAAAAATTGTCCATTTGGCGCATGTTATTCGATATTCTGAACCGGATTGAGCGTTTAACGTGTGTTCCGGCAGGTGGAAATCCGCCGGCAAAGGGCGATCTTGAAAACAACGCGTATGAGAAATTTCAAAAGGTTTCACTATAAAAACGCACAATACAACATCTCATCGGTTTCCTATCGTGCTGCGGTTGCGTCCATAAAAAAAGACAGAACCCTTTTGGAAGAATATATCAAAAGACACCCGGAATTCAAAACGTCGCTCGTCCCCCTTCCCCTGGTAGGGTATGCGCCTCTCATTGCAAAGGCCATGGCCGGGGCGGCTTTCAAAACCGGCGTCGGTCCCATGGCCGCGGTCGCCGGGGCAATCGCGGAAAATGCCGCCCGTACCGCTTTATCGGCCGGGTGTGACGAGGCAATCGTCGAAAACGGAGGAGACATCTACGCGATTTCACATAACGATGTCGTTATCGGTCTTTATCCCGGTGAGGGGAAACTCTCAGCGTCACTCGCCTTCTCCATATCCCCGGAAGAAATGCCGATCGCGGTCTGTTCGTCATCGAGTATCATGGGCCACTCGCTGAGTTTCGGCGCCTGCGATTGCGCTACGGTCGTATCCGGGGACGGAGCACTCGCCGACGCGGCCGCCACGGCCGCCTGTAACGCGGTAAAAAAAACCGCCGATATCGAACCCGTCTGCACTAATATCGCCGCGATACCGGGTATCATCGGTGTTCTCATTATCAAGGATAATAATGTGGGAATCGCGGGAAATCTTCCACGCCTCATAAAAAATATGGATCCGAAGTTCAGGCATAAAATAAATTGGTGACATCGTGCCCCGCCCGGGGGACGGAGGCCGTTTTCATCCTTGACAAAGCAACCGGGAATGACTATAGTTCTATAAGGAAACCAATAACTACTAATTTAGTTTCCCCGGTACCATTTGCATGAGGCGGATATGTCGGAAACAGAAGTAAATTCAGAAACACAAGAAGTACACCAGGTTAAAGAAACACGGATGCGCATACTCGGCTTTTCCGAAAAACTCTTTCTCAAACACGGTTTCTCACGGATCACGGTCGATGAGATCGCGAGGGAACTATGCATGAGCAAGAAAACAATCTATAAATATTTTAAAAACAAAAAAGCGATCATACGGGAAATTATCAAATGGAACCAGACCCGGCTTACCGAAACACTCGATGAAATCATCTCGGAAAAAGACAGTGATTTTATCGACAGGCTGAAATCCATTCTGCACACCCTCACGTCGTTTCTTGCCAAATTATCCGAACCGCTCGTCAGTGACCTCAAGCGCCATAATCCTGAAATATGGAATCTTATTCATGAGTTCAAGAAAAAAATGAGTTTCGGACGCATCGAACGGGTATTGCAGGAAGGAAGAGAAAAGGGATTAATTCGGGCGGATATCGATCCGCAACTCATTATCCTCATCTATTTTCATATTATTGAACATATCATTATCCCTGAAAACCTTTACGAGTTTTCCTTTTCCGCAAAGGATATTTTCGAAGCGGTCATGAAGATAATGTATAGCGGAATTTTAACGGAAGAGGGCCGAACATCCTTTCTTTACGGAGGAAACGATGAATAAAAAAAATAATAACGAAACCATTATCCGGCATTTTACGGCCGTCGATATAGTGACGTCATGTTCGATATTGCTTTTTATGCTTTATTCCTGCTCCCCGCCCGGCCATGAATTGCGGGCTTCCGGAACCATCGAAGCGACCGAAATAAAGGTATCGGCGAAGGCGAACGGAGAGATAATGGAGATGAACGTACGGGAGGGTACGCATGTAAAAAAAGGAGAGGTGATCGGCAGGATCGACTCTTCCATGCTGGATCTGAAAAAAAAACAGGCCGCAGCGGGTGTATCCCTGGCGGAAGCGCAGCTAACGCTTCTCCTCAAAGGCGCCAGAGAGGAGGATATCAAACAGGCGGAGGAACAGGTGATCCAGGCAAGGGAGAACTACAATCAGTCGAAAGAAGATTACGAACGCATGGAAAACCTTCATAAAACCGGCAGCATTACCGCAAAACAATACGACGACGCGAAGACACGCATGAGCGTCGCCCAGGCGCAATACAATGCCGCCCGGCAGGGGCTGGCCAAACTACAAAACCTGGCACGGCCCGAAGACATACAGATGGCGAGGGCGCGGCTCCAGCAGGCGGAAGTATCGCTTGATCTTCTCGAAAAGCAGATTTCCGATTGCACCATTGTTTCGCCGCTTGACGGATCGATCACCCATAAACTCGTCGAGGCCGGCGAGTTCGTCGTCGCCGGGACCCCGGTTGTCGTCGTCTCGGATCTCACGCGAATGTCCGTTACCATCTATATAGGCGAAGCCGATTTGGGACGCATCCGTATCGGGCAGGAGGCATACGTCATGATCGACACCCATCCGGAAGTCCGTTTTTCCGGCACTATAGCCTACATTTCACCCGAAGCGGAGTTCACGCCGAAGAACATACAGACAAAAGAGGAAAGAATCAAACAGGTGTTCGGTGTTAAGATAGAGCTTCCCAACCCGCAGGGAACGCTAAAAGCGGGTATACCGGCGGACGCCGTGGTGCCGGTCGACCCGGGAGACGAATGACAATATGGGCCAACCCGTCATAGAGATAATCGGTCTTTCAAAACATTTCGGTGAACTGGAGGCCCTCCGTCCCCTTCATTGCGAGATTATGCAGGGAGAAATATTTTCGATAGTCGGGCCGGACGGCGCCGGGAAAACCACACTCATTCGCATGCTTTGCGGACTTCTCTCTCCCTCATCCGGGACCGCAAAAATAAATGGATTCGACATCAGAACCGGCATGAACCGGATCAAACCCCTCATCGGTTATCTTTCCCAGAAGTTCAGTCTCTACGGCGATCTGAGTGTCGATGAAAACCTCGATTTCTTTGCGGAGATACACGGTATCCGGGATTACCGGAGAGAAAAAGAAAACCTCCTTGAATTCACGAGACTCAAGCCAGCGCGAAAGCGTCTTGCCGAAAAATTATCCGGCGGGATGAAACAGAAACTCGCCCTTGCCTGCACCCTCATCCATACCCCGTCGATCCTCTTTCTCGATGAACCAACGACAGGAGTCGATCCCGTATCGAGGAGGGACTTCTGGATCATTCTTTCCGGGTTGATAAAAAAAGGACTCACGA
Source organism: Spirochaetales bacterium (assembly GCA_016930085.1). Classification (NCBI taxonomy): domain Bacteria; kingdom Pseudomonadati; phylum Spirochaetota; class Spirochaetia; order Spirochaetales; species Spirochaetales bacterium. Next base: position 84,432 of record JAFGHO010000014.1, on the reverse strand, counting down.
TCGTTATGACAACCCCCTACATGGACGAGGCCGAACGGTGCAGCAGAGTCGGTCTTTTGAACCGGGGAAGCCTTCTCACCGTCGATACTCCGGAGGGAATCCGGGCGATGATGAAGGACGAAATCCTCGAAATTGTCTGCGACCGGACCAGGGACGCCTTCAGATACCTCGACGGACGCGATATTCTCAAAGATATCGTCCTCTTCGGGGACAGGTTGAACCTCGTGCTCACCGACAGGGAAAGCATCGATCATATCATAAACCTCCTCCAACGAAACGACATCACCGTCAAATCATATCGCACCATCAAACCGAGACTGGAGAACGTCTTTATCTCACTCATAAAAAAAGAAAAAGGGGAAGGATACCGATGAAAACAACCCGCATAACGCCGATTATCACGGCACTCGCCGCCGCTTTTCTTTTTCACATTCCTTTTCATTGTTTCGCCGACGCGGATGAACGCACCGTTACCCTCGATGAATGCATACGCACGGGACTCGAACAATCCGCGGGGCTGCACGCATCCCGGATGCGTGTAACGGCCGCGCGGGCGGGCTTGAACGAATCGTATACCTCGTTTCTGCCGGCGATCTCCGCCAGTTTCACCTATTCACGGTTAAGCGAAACAGATCCCTTTACGATAACCGTCCCTACAATGGGGGGTCCCGTAACGGAGGAGATAGCGCCGGCGATAACGGACAGCTTTTCGCTTGGCGTATCGCTCAAACAGCCCGTTTTTACCGGTTTCAGGCATATCAACGATACGGCCAAGTCATCCTCTGTTTTTCAAGGCAGTCTGGCGGAACACTCCCGTCTGCGGCTCAACGATATCGTGACGATCAAGAGATGCTACTGGTCGCTCGTTCGCGCTTTGCGCACACGGAAGGTGGCGGAAGAACATGTCAACGTCGTTGAAGCATATCTGGACGATGTAAAAAACCTCTTTGCACAGGGTCTCGCAACGAACAATGAAAAGCTGAAAGCGGAAATACGACTTTCACAGACGAAGATCATGAAGACCGATGCCGATAATGCCGTCTGTCTCGCGCAGCTGCGGCTCAATCTTATTATGGGTTACGACGGAAAGACGAACATCTTTCCTGCGGACGAACCTCTTCATAGAAGCGATACGACGTATGATCTCGACGGCCTCATTCAGGCGGCGATGAAAAACAGACCCGAAAAAACGGCCCTTAGGGAACAGATCAAAGCCGCGGAAGCCGACATGGCCATGGCGCAGTCGGCGTGGTATCCATCGGTTTATATCATCGGGAACGTGACATACGCGCAGCCGAACAGCCGCTACTTCCCGCCCGAGGCCGAATTCAATCTCTCCTGGGATATCGGTGTATACGCGGGTTGTGATCTGCAGGCGATGTATCGGGCTCCTTTCATGCGGGAACAGGCCTCGGCCAGAAAAATGGAACTCGGGGATACGATGAAACAACTCGATGACGCCATCCGGATCGAAGTGACGCAGGCATGGTTGAATGAAAGAAAAGCGGCCCAACAGATCCGGACAGGCGAACAAATCCTCAATCAGGCCGAAATTAATCTGAAAGACATTGAAGAAAAATACAAACGGGGACTCTCCCTCCGGTCGGACACACTCGAAGCGGAACTCGAGAAATTGAAGGCCTCCCTCCTCCTGACGCAGGCCGGAATCGATTATGAACTCGCCCTGGTCGAACTCGAACGGGCGATTGGAAGCGTTCTGCAGGAATCGAACGGGGTCATGGAGCAATGAGTACCCCTGCAATCGTCACCAGCAACATATGCAAACAATTCGGTGTGTTCACTGCGGTCGACAATGTCAACCTCTCTATCGAAAAAGGGATTATCTTCGGATTATTGGGCGCCAATGGCGCCGGTAAATCAACCCTCATCAGAATCCTTTGCGGTCTCCTCGCCATGACTTCCGGGGAGGCTTTCGTCGGGGGATACGACGTAAAGAATTCTCCCGAAGAAGTAAAAAAAAGAATCGGATACATGTCGCAGAAATTCTCACTCTATGAAGATCTCACGGTAAGCGAGAATATCAGGTTTTTCGGCGGGATATACGGATTGAGGAGGGAACAGATAAAAAAACAGCTTTCCTGGATTTCCGAAATGGCCGGTCTCGGGGGACATGAACGGCAACTCACCCGCGAGCTTCCCGCCGGTCTCAAGCAGCGGCTTGCGCTCGGATGCGCCATTATTCACGACCCGGCCATTATCTTCCTGGACGAACCGACAGGTGGAGTCGATCCGGCAGCGCGCAGGGTTTTCTGGTCGCTGATCAATAATCTGTCCGGCAGGGGAACGACGGTCCTTGTGACGACACATTATCTCGACGAGGCCGAATACTGCAACGACATCACCCTCATGCATGAAGGGAAGACAATCGCCCAAGGAAGTCCTGAAACACTCAAAACATCCTATATGAGAAGCCGGATGTATGAAGTTGAATGCAGCCCGCTCGTCGAGGTCGCTGAGACACTGAAAAAGCTGGAGTGGGTCGAACAGATCTCGATATTCGGAAACCTCCTCCATCTCAGCGTCGGACCCGATATCAACGAATCCGGAATAACGGCCCTGTGCGGAAACGAAGGGATTAAGCTTAAAAGGCTGGAGGAGATCGTCCCTTCCTTAGAGGACGTGTTTATCAACCTCATTGAAACGCATAAAGAGGACATGACCGCATGATCGCGACGATCAAAACGATTGTAAAAAAGGAGTTTCTGCAGGTAAGCCGCGACAAACAGACGTTAATCGCGCTTATTGTCGTTCCCATTTTTCTGCTTATCATGTTCGGCTATGCGATAAGCCTTGACGTAAAAAACATTACAATGGCGGTTTATGACCGCGACGCGAGTGCGGTAAGCAGGGAATTTATAAGTTCATTCGTCAATTCGGGGTACTTTGAGATGACAAGTACGCCGGCGGGACTCGATGAGATCGACAGGCTGATAGCGAGCGAACGATGTAAAATCGCGATCGTCATCCCGGAGGATTTTTCCAAAAATATCATATCCGGCGCAACCGCCCATTACCAGGTGGTCGTCGACGGCTCGAATGCCTCCGCCGCCGCGACCATCGCGGGGTATGTCAATGTCATTACGGAAAATTTCGGGAAAAAAGCGGCTTCCCGTTACGCCGCGGCGCGCGGCAGTTCCGCCGGGACCGCTGCCGTCAACGATGGCGAAGACGACACCCCGGCGTCCGTTCTTCCCGTTTTCAAGGACCCCGCAGCCCCTCCCGTCGATCTCAGGTTCAGAACGTGGTTCAATCCCGAACTAAAAAGCGTCTTCTTTCTCGTTCCCGGCCTTATTGCGATGATCATGGTCGTCTCCGCCGTGCTGGCCACATCACTGGCGATCGTGCGCGAAAAGGAACACGGGTCCATGGAACAACTCCGGGTTTCTCCCGTCACCTCGCTTCAACTCGTGATCGGGAAAACGATTCCCTATATCTGCATCACATTGACAACGGCAACCATGATTCTCCTCGCCTCCTATTTCTTCTTTGGAATCGAAGTAAAGGGCAACTATGTCCTTCTCGGTCTCTGCACCATCGTCTTTCTCAACAGTTGTTTAGGAATCGGTATTCTAATATCGACGCTGGCCGATTCCCAGCAGGTCGCATTCATGCTTGCTTCGATTACGACGACCCTTCCCTCCTATATCCTCTCCGGATTCATCTTCCCCATACGGAACATGCCCCTGATTCTTCAACTGTTTTCGTATCTCATACCGGCCAGGTATTTCCTGGTCATGCTGCGCAGTGTCATCCTGAAAGGGTCCGGGTTTTTGACCATCTGGCCCGAACTTCTCGGACTCTTCATCTACGCGTGCGTCACACTCACCCTGGGAATCCTCCGGCTTCAAAGGCAGATGAAAGCATGAGAAGAATCGGATATATCATTCAGAAGGAATTCCGCCAGCTCTCAAGAGACATAAGGATGATACTCATTATTTTCATATCCCCGGTCCTTCAGCTTCTGCTTCTCGGCTATGCGGCAAACCTCGACGTCAAGGATGTCCCCCTCTTCGTCTGCGACGCCGACAACTCAGTGCAAAGCCGAAGCCTTGTGCAGAGCATGGTGAACGCCCGCTATTTCGACATCAAAGATACCGTGTCCGATTCACGGAAAATCGAGAAGGCGATGCTCGGGGGCCGCGCGGCCATCGCACTGGTTATCCCGAAAGGATTCGGAAAGGACATTGTCTCCGGCAAAGGATCGACCGTCCAGCTTATTGCCGACGGGTCGGATTCGAATACCGCGACAATCGGTCTTAATTATGCTTCCATGATTATCACCGCCTTTTCGGCAGATATCTATATCGGGCGGGCCGGCCGTTCCGGCGTATCTCTTTCGCCGCGCGTCATTGCCGAAGAACGTATCTGGTATAATCCGAACCTCGAAAGCCGGAATTTTATGGTTCCCGGCATTCTGGCCATGCTTCTCATGATGATGACGATGCTTCTCACCTCGATGGCGATTGTCCGGGAACGTGAAATCGGTACGATGGAACAACTTTCGGTCACCCCCATAAAACCATTTGAACTCATCATCGGGAAACTCACCCCGTTTATCATTATCGCATTTGTCGATGTGTTTCTCGTCGTCCTGGTCAGCACCTTTATCTTCCGGATTCCCATTAAAGGAAATGTCGGTCTTCTCTTCGGACTCTCCGGTATCTTTCTTCTCTCTACCCTCGGATTCGGTCTGTTTATATCGACGGTGTCGAAAAATCAGCAGCAGGCGATGTTTTCATCGACCTTCTTCATCATGATCCCGATGATCATACTCTCCGGATTCGTCTTTCCCATCGAGAACATGCCGATGATTATTCAGTACCTTACCGCCCTTATGCCGCTTCGCTATTATTTCATCATCATACGCGGGCTTTTCCTCAAAGGGGCGGATATGAGTACGCTTTGGGACGAAACCCTCATCCTTTTTCTGCTGGGCACAGCAATACTCGTTCTCAGCGCCCTGCGGGTCAGGAAACGGGTAACGTAACGGGGCTCAACGACAATTGACCGGCAAAAATCCACTTGTAAAGGACATTTTCAGAACGGCTTCGGCATTGTTACCGGAACCATGACGGTAATGTTGCCGAAACATCATTTTCCAGAAATCCATAATAAATTATTTGTATAAATTTCGAAGGATAACTTAATTCTCAACGACTTATTCAACATAATATATTTTAGAGGAGGTTTTTTTTATGAAACAGACATCTTTAAAATCAAGCGTCTTTATTTTATCAGCGGCTTGTCTTTTTGGCATTATATTCTCGTGTTCATTGGACGAAACAAACGGGTTGCCGCAAGATCAAGAAAAATCTGACCGGCAAAACGGAATGCATGATAATCCTGTTTCAAATTCCGGCAACTATGCATTCCGTGTCGGTGCACAGTTGTGTGACCAAAAACCGGGCGATGCCGAGGGAGAACCGGAATATACCGAATGGATGAATATGATTAAAGAGAATGAAGTAATTCAATGGGCGGACTGGGCAAGCGACAATAACCGGTACAATCCGAATTATGTCAAAATTCACCTTGAAACGAATACCGCGTACAGAATTGACAACAAGGATTTCCGGCTTCATATTTTAGTCCGTAACAAAAACAAGGGGACGGACAACATCGACCAGCATGGAATCACACCGTGGGCAAGCGAATATTTACAAACCAAAAAATATGACGGCTGGTCTGCATGGACATTTCCCGAAAATAAAAAAGAATTTGATGAAATCAGACTGGGAATTGAAGTAAAGGACTCTCCCGGCTTACAAATCGGAGATGTCAGATTCAAGATACAGTGCAGCGAAATAACAATGGGCACCGAAGGGACTGTCGGCTACACACCAAAAGCATCGGCCGGAGGCGGGTGGTCGGAATATGTTACCGACAGCGGCGATGACACTAACGAACCCGATCCTGACTGCGTCAGAATCGGACTTGAAGTGGAGCCCAAAACATATACCCTTTACTGGACGGATCAATCATACGGAAGGGATTGCGCCACCAGATCAGCTGAAATATTTGTCAATGACACCGTATCCATATCGACCGCGCCATACTATTCATTCGATGTTTGGGCGGGGGGAATGGGAAAAATAACGGTGACAGGCTCCTTTAAGGAATGGAGAGTCGATTACGGAAGCGTTGACTTCATCGGAAGCAGTACGTCAAGCAGCACCAAGGTCCGGTTAACAGGCAAAGGAGGTGCAAAGCTGGTTGCAGTGTATTAGTGGTCTGTATGGCCCGGCTGTTTTTCAGTATAATTATGTATGATATCAGCAATATCATGTTCAATTTTTAATTGATAAAATCTAATATTCATATTATAGTCAAACGGTCCGGACGGCACGAGTATGTCGTCCGGTCTTTTATCGATATCGACTATAAAATTCCGTGGGTCCACTCACCATTCGCTTGCATTCGAAATCAGAAAGAGGATATAATCCGGGGAATACACCATCGGGGTAATCCATGAGGGAAAATACCATGAAGGACAAACCGTTTGACGCCTATTTTACGTTCATCGAAACACCTGTGGGAAACCTCATGATCACTGCCGATAGGGCTGGAGCGTTGTATTCGATAGTGTTCTCATCGGCACCCGTATACCTCCCCCGGCTGACGTATCACAGGGCGGCCGGCGAATGCGACGAGGCGATAAAAGAACTCGAAGAATATTTCAACGGAACCCGGACCTCTTTTACCGTGCGGTGCCGTTATGACGGTGCTACCGTATTCGAGACCGATGTCTGGCGTGCCTGCGCCGCCATACCGTACAACACAACGAAAAGCTACAGTGATATTGCCGTGACGGCGGGAAAACCCGGGGCGGACAGGGCGGCCGGAAATGCCGTGGGGAAAAACAGGATACCGATTATCATACCATGCCACCGCGTGATTCGAAAATCGGGTTCTTTAGGCGGATTTGGCCCGGGACCGGAAAAAAAGCGGGCACTTTTGGAACTGGAACGACATTATGGACGGGTGAAAGCGCAGGGGAAACCGGATTAGGCCTTGATGAGTGTGTACTCCCTTCTCCCCAGACCGATTTCCTCTCCATGCCGAAGCTGATCTTCCGGATCGATAAGCGGGAAACTCTTTCTCCCCAGATCACTTCCCGTGCGTTCGCGGGTAATATCAAGCGTCGCCTGGTCGATCGCAACAGGATCGCTTGAAGCGAGGACACCGATATCCTCCATGACCGGTTTCTGCGGCCGGTCCCAGCAATCGCATTCGGCTGTCATATCAAACAGGAAATTCAGAAAATAAATCCTGTCTCTTTTTTCACTCACGACGCCAAGGGCGTGTTCGGCCATTCTTTTCTGCAATTCTCCGGCTTCGACCGCCCAGTTGTATTTTACCGCATCAAAGGCGCAGACCGTCAGGCATTGCCCGCACCCGATGCATTTCTCTTCTATGATAAACGCCGATTTCTCTTTCTCGATGACGGCATCGCGGGGACACCACGAGATACATTTCCCGCATAATGTACAGGCCGATGCCTTCACGTATGGCTTGATGGCGGAATGCTGCCGTAATTTGCCTTTTCTGCTCGCACACCCCATACCGAGATTTTTTATACTCGCCCCGAGTCCGCTTTTCATATGACCGGTAGGATGCGAACAAAGAATCAATACATCCGTTTTCGTTATTTCGCGCGCTATGCTGACTCGCTTATAGAGACGTCCTTCGATGTTCACTTCCATCTCCGAATCGCCGAGCAGACCGTCCGCCATAATAAACGGGGCCCCGACATTTTTCGGTGTGAAGCCATGGGCGTACGCCTGGTTCAAATGATCGATCGCATTCGATCTGTTGCCTTTGTAAAGGGTCTGTGTTTCCGTTAAAAAAGGGAATCCCCCGTTCCGTTTGATCCTTGAAACGATTGCCTTGATGATTTCGGGGGAAACAAATGTGGTGTTTCCTCCTTCGCCGACATGTAGTTTTACGCCGACCTTCGACTTTTTCATCATGACATCATCAAAAGCGGAAGCTTCAAGAACCCTCTTGGTTGCCTTTATCCGGTCGGAACACCTACTTGTTCCCGCACATTCGCTGAAATACACATTAGTATGCGCCATATATCACTCTTTATTTATTATAATGCTGAAGCAGTTTTATGAAATAGTAAATTTTTTTATATATTTCCACCAGCTTTGTCTTTATTGTATTGTCGGTATGTGTGTCGATTTCCTTCCAGTTGATAATAAGTTCATGCGGTTGTTTCGAATAATCGTCAAGAAGATTTTTTAAATTTTTTGCGAGGGTGATGAGTCCCTGCGCGGCGTCATACATGATCCTTTTCGCGCCGTCATTGATTTCTTTCAACATCTGTCTCAATATTCTGGCGAACTTTTTATCCTTGTCCGCCCTCAATGTGTAATTCTTCAATTTGGCCCCGATCTGTGTTTCCTCTCCCAGCGATTCATCAAACTCGAGAAGCTGTTCGGTGACATCGACGAGTTGTTGATACGCGTCCGAAAGCTGCTGCGACAATATATTTGTCGTCCACTTGCCTTTAACGATCAACATATCGACGATTTCACGTATATCTTTCTTGTTATAATCGATAAGAAACGCCTTTATGAAATTAAGCGGAATAATATAGATGAAACCGCCCATCATCTTCTTGGCAAACTGTTCGTTTGTCTGTTCATTATAGTTTTTCATTCGTGAAACAGAGGTGGTGCCGAACACCATTGTGCAGAGGGTTTCTATCGATTTCGACTGTTTCTCTTTTACCAGTTTTTGAATGGTAAGTTCCGTCTGTGTTTTCATTTTTGAAAGGTAGGGCTCGACGATTTTCACCCTGTTATAGGTAAGGGACGGTTTGTAATACGGATCATTGTCAATATGTTTGATAATAAGTTCAAGAACCCTCGATCGCCGTATCTCGCGTATAGTACCCAGCAATTTCTTCCATCCGTTTCTCGATACGACCTCGACCCCCCTGTATTCCCGGAGAATATCGAGAATATAATCCCAGTTTATGTTATCATCCAACAGAAGCGAGACATCAAGAAAATCCTTGATTTCATCAACGATATATTCCGCGGGTATCTGCTCAAAGGACGGCTTGTAAAAAAAGTTGCCTTCCGGCAGGTTGGAATCGAATTTCTTGAGCAGAAAATAATAATCGAAATGAACGAGGTTGAGAAACTGTCGCAGAAAATTATAATTGGAATTGACGATCTTTATTTTGTCCGAATCAAATGCCGCGAAAAAATCGAGCATTTCTTTTTTCAATTCTTCCGATAATTTCTTTGAATCGGTGTATTTCACGCGCTCCCTGATCGAGGCTTCCTGGAATCTGTTCTTGAGTTCGATGAAATCGGTATCCAGCGACGATTCGATCACGATGATCTTCAATGCCCCTGACGAATCCGCATGCTGGACGAGGGTTTTAGCCGGACCGAGGGTTTTATAGTATTCGTAGAAAAATTTGGCAATACCGGGAAGCACCATGCGATTCTTCGGCGAATAGAACTTCTGATGCATCTTTTTGAGTGTTTTTTCTATGTCCCTCAGAATTCGCCGTTTTTGCCATTCGGGATCCTGACGGCCCATCAGAAAATTCAATATTCTCTTGAAAAGACTCGGTTTGGATTCCGGTTTGAGTTTTTTTATCGATTTGCTGTCGGCGTTTATCTCATTCCCCTTCATAGCTGAAATGTCAATAAAAAGTTATTCCCGTTTATAATGACCTTCCATTGGCCGCCAATTACCTGCTATCCTTATGGTAAAGGCCGATGATTCAGTCATAATTCCTGAAAACCATGATAACTCCTTCATATTCTCAGGGAATATTGTACATTGTAATATTAATAAGTAAAATATTCCATAACTATTATCGGTTTATGTGTATGATGAGGTAAAGCAAGAAAAAATGAATGAAATCGAGAATCTTCTTGAAATAATACTATCATCGGGCTTCCAGGATGCCGGTTTTATCACGACACACCGTCTCGCGTCAATACTGAATAATACGCCCGTCCTTGACCGGGCATATCAACGGTATATTGTCTCCCGGCTACGTTCATGGTATGGTACGGATATATTTCTGCCTGAAAAACCCTCAATCTTCCTCGTCTGCGCCCTTTCCACATATCGTGACGAAGAGGATGATCCTCAGCCCGGGGATAAAAAAACCGTCTATGGTCTTGTCGCACCCTTTGCAAGAAGGAATTTTTACCGGGAATCCGTTGCACGGCTTAAAAAGATAGCCGTCACCGTGAGATCCTTATTCGGTATTAAACGCGACGAAACAAGGATTTTTTGTAATTCGGGATGTCCGGAAAAATTTCTTGCCTGGGCTTCCGGAATCGGGTTTTACGGCAAAAACAGCCTTATCATTTCAAAGGTATTGGGGTCTTCGTTCGTTATCTCGGGGATGATACTCCCATGGCCCGGTTCCCTTCCACTACCGCCCCCCCATCGTATACCGCCTGATTCCTCCTGCGGCGCCTGTCGGGCGTGCATCCGTTCATGCCCGGCAGGCGCGATCGGGGAAGGGGGCGGCATCGATGAGGCCAGATGTATCCAGGCACTCTCCACAAAACTCATCACGATGAGTGAACCGTTAAAAAAGGCATTCGGATTCATGATCTACGGCTGCAAAATCTGCCAGGACGCCTGTCCGTACAATCAACATCTCTCCTTCCAGACACAAACGGCCATGGGCGATGTGGGGCCCGCTATCCCGCTTCATGAACTCCTGCACCGCAGCCCGCACGAACTTAAGGATTATCTTAAAAAAACGGTGTTAGACTCATCGTGGATTCGGTGTGAAGCCCTTCAAAGAAACGCACTCATCGTTTCCGGAAACAGAAAACAACCCGTGATACTGGAGGCGATCAATCCCTTTCTCGAGAGTGTAAATCCCTTTCTCCGGGAGGCGGCCGAATGGGCGGTCAACCGCATAGGATAATCACCCCCCATACCTCTCCTCACAATTATCCTCCCCAAAAGAAGACATACGGGTCGGAACGATATGCCAGTCACTGCTGGTATCGCTATCGACACCGTTTTTATCCCTGCAGATCGAACGGGTTGTCGTGGAATCCGTGGGATCCACTCCATCTTCCGGCCGGATTGACTCCTCCCTTCCTTTCCATCCCTCATGGATCTGTAATTCCATGACCCACTCCATCACTTTTCTGGTGCCGAAACCAAGATAACGTTCATCCGAGGAGGAATTTCTCGAGGAATAAAGCACTCCATCGAGAATATCACCGCCGGGACTTGAATACAGGGTTATAACACCGTTGCTGTTCGCGATGCCGTCCCCGTCGCGGACCCAGAAATCGAATGCCGTTGCCGAGGCATCGAGTCCGCCGGACAATCCTTTATCACCGCTTTCATCGATTTCAGTTTCGAGACCCTCAGGTTTCATGTGAATGAGAATAAAGTCCCCCTTCCCGACCGAAAATGCGGGAAAGACGAGACGGTGCTCCCAGAACGACGGGGTCCCCTCGTAAAACACGATCCCGCCCATATTGCCTGCTTCAAGCACCTTGAGTTCGACAAGATCGGGATGTGTCTTGCTTCCTTCCGTGATGAACTCATTGATGATGAGATGCGGAAGTGACGGATTATAACCATAAAACCGGATAATGAGATGAACACTATTTCCATAATCATCCTCAAAGCGCGCATCGAGACAATATTCCTTTCCCGCCATCTGATCTTCTATGGTAAAAATGATATCCGTATTGACTGAACCTATCTCTTTCACGGAAAGCCCATGATCCAGGGAGACGCTTTCCGTATCGACATGAACGGGCTCATCAAAGACAAGCCGTACTTTATCCGGTTCATTGGTGATCAGTTCAAGAAAAAGGGGGGGGCATATATCGATATCTGCATCATCTCTCACATGTTGAAACGGACCGCACCCCAAACCGGATGTCACGATGATTACGAAAAAGATCCCGGAAATGAAACGGTACACGCGATACAAAAATACCGGCCATCCCGTTCCCTTTCTGTCCAAACAATTTTCTTGAATCATTTTTTTTCCTCCTTCTCTTGAATAAACTGACGATGTCCGCGGGGAATGCCATCCGCGATTGCCATTTTCGATTTATACTCCCCTGTTTTGAGTTTGTCAGTTTCTTACACCTGGCTGTTCCATATAATTCCTTATAATAAAAGAAACTGACAAACTCATTACAATCGGAAATACTGACAATTTAATTAATTGTCAGTATAAACATGGCTTTTCAGACTTCCCCCGGATTTCCGGGATAGATAATGTTTTCTCGTTATTAATAACTGAATAAAAGTGACTCCTGCTTTGAATTTTTTTTAAAAAAATTTTTTTTTAATGTTCAACGGACGATGTGTCAATGAGACCGCAGAAATTCGGAGTCCGATGAGCCGGACCACGATTTCAGCCGCCAATCGTATTGTTTCATTTTTTTATTTGGTATATACTGGTTTTGTCAATGCACCGTCTGCAGTGTACGAACACCGCAGACGGTGCACGAATGAAAGAATCATTCAGGATAATACAAAAAAACGGAATCGCGAAAGGAGAAACAAGGAGAAGACAATGTCAGGAGAAACGACCCTTTTCCAGAATTTCGGAATAACAGTGATGCCGGACGAAGTACTTTTTCGTGAAGGTGATGAAGGCGATAAAATGTATATCATTCAAAGCGGCAATGTCAAATTGAGTAAGATAATGCGGGGTAAGGAACAGGAACTGGCAATTCTCGGTAAAGGCGATTTTTTTGGAGAAATGGCGATCGTCACCAATGAAAAACGAACCGCGACAGCCGTGGTCATCACAAAAGCCGAGCTTCTGGCCTTCGACAGGCAGGGATTCCTCAGTATGATTAATAAAAACGGACGTATCGCTCTCAATATCATCGATAAATTATGCAGACGCCTGCAAAAACTCCATAGCCAGATGCACCATCTTGTCAGAAAAAACAGCCGGGGGCTTGTTGCCCTTCACCTTTTTTATGCGTTCAAGGGAGAGGGAAAACCGGATAATGGACTTCTCTACGAGCAGACAATATCGGACATATCGCTTAGTCTCGAACTTCCGCAAGAAACCGCCGTTTCCATTCTTCAGGAGTTGGAAGATGAGGGAATCATAAAAAGAAAGGAAAACATTCTCGTTCTCGCAAGCAGGATAAAACTTGAAAAAGTCACGGAAGATCTCATCAATCGGGAATGATCGGATCAAGAAGGATCTCGAACGCCTCTCTCTGAAACTCCTCATGCTGTTGGACCAGAAAACCGGAAGGGAAAAGAGAATTCTCAGGAAAACAATCTTTGAAATCAATAAACGTCTGAGTGAAAATCCGGGAAAAAAAACTGCAGAAAACCTTAAGTGAAAAGCCGGTGTTCGAAAAAAAAATGGGAAATTTGATAATCGAGAGGCAACGTACTATTATTTAATAGAGGAATAATGGTATCGCGGGGATAATACTATTGCCTTGAGTCTCCGATATTATTAAGGATAATGAAAACACTCATTGCTTCCATATTATTCTTTATATTCATCTCGAATCCGGGGATCTCCGGAATCGACCTTACCCTTGATTCCAAAGACATCTATATCGAAAAGCGGGACGACGGCGGTTATCATGTGTTTGTCAAAAAGAAGCCGGATATTAAAAGCGTCCTCCTTGTCGACACGACAAAAGATCCCACAAAAAAGGAGGACAACTACACCCTCAGAACCAAACAATATAATCCAATCAATGGAGACGAAAAACGGCTGCTTAACGGGAAATTTCTGATTCTCACCGACAAAACCTATTCGATCGTCGATTCAACCCCGGAGAAGAACGAACGCTTTGGTGAAGCGTTTCACCTTTTTATACCGATAAAAGTGATATACGGATACCCCTGGTCGCGTCACGGAGAACTCGTTATCCGTGACGGTACGTTTTTGAATTTACGGTGTTTTTCGAAACCATTCGCGGATTATACCGGCAGCTTCCTGGATAATCCTTTTACCATGAATATAACGACAAGAATGCGGGAACGCAGCCTTGAAAATTATCATCCGGAGACTGTCGACAGCTTTGCCAAAATAGCGGAAAAAGGGAGGGGGAACCATTATTTTGCGGACAATGACGAAGAACTTCTTCGCACGATCAGTGAAATTCTCGACAAGGAAAAGGGAGAGAGTCTTGACCTTGTTCTTGCCATCGACACGACAAAGAGCATGAAAGAGGAAATGCCCGGTCTTAAAAAAAATCTTCTTCCCACAATTCGAGAGCACACCAACCAGTTCAAGATATACAGAATCGGACTCGTCTTTTACAAAGATTATGAGGACGACTACCTTACAAAAACGTATCCGTTTGAAACAGATATGGGAAACATACAGAAAACGCTGGATGGTGTCGTTGTCCGCGGAGGAAGAGACGATCCGGAAGCCGTCTTCGAAGCGCTTTACGCCGCGACCGATTCATTCTCGTGGGAATCGGCAAGCCGCGTCATAATTCTCATCGGAGATGCGCCGCCCCATTCCAAACCGCGCGGGGATATCACCGAAGACATGATTTACGAGAACGCAATCCGATTATCGATTTCAATCAATACGATTATCATCCCCGACTAACATGTATCGATTGGCCGTATCGGCGACATTTCAGTATGTTGCATACACGGCCCGGTTATTATATCGTTATTGTTCGCAGGATAACCCGTTATTCGTCATTCTTGATGTTCTGGATCACTTTCTCAGCCAGAATCCTCGGCGCCTGGGGAAGCTGGGCCCCGTCTTCTTCTTCGTAACGCCGTAATAATTCATTGAAAAGATCCAGCGCTTTGTTGTCATTGCCCTTTTTGTGATAGAGAAAAGCTATTTCATATGTTGCCCAGAGGTTTCCCGTTATATCTTCCGGAAATCGTTCCTGAAAGACGCGGTAATAGGATAATGCTTTATCGTAATTCTGATTGTCTGTCTCTTCATATGCCAGCTGAAAAAGTTTTTCTCCCGTGACATCTTCCTCATGCGGATTTATCGTGCTTTGACACCCGATTCCGGCAGCGAGGACAATGAAAAATAGTATGGAAAGTGCTGTTTTTGTTTTCATAATCGTCTCAATAACTGTATACCTCGTCCTTGATAGGAAGGGTCTTTTTAAGATCTCTGAGAAATTCTTTGGGATCTCCCATGGGTTCATATACTTCACAACCTTCGACACTCCTCCTTGCAACGGTAAAATATTTATAGTACTTCTCCTCCCCCAGTTTTTTCCGCCATTTCCCCGCATCACAACGAACGCGAAGGTGGTATCGTTTCCCATTCTCCGCGGGCAGCTTGACAAGTTTACAGTGGAGACAATTGGCGCAAAATATCCTCTGATTTATTACGGTACTCAGGATTTCATCGGTTTCAACGGCTTCAACCATAGGTTCCCCCTCTATTCATTTGCAATTAACTATATATCCTCATTTCTGATATGTCAACCGTCAATGCATAAGCCAAATGGTACAAATACAATAGTAACGAAACCTTTGTATAGTATATATTATCCCCACTTAACATAACCGGGGAGATAGGGATGAACGAGAAGCGGATGCTTGGGTAAAACCCTCACGCAATACCCCTGCCTTCCCGTCCTCGCATTGATGATCTCGGTGCTGTAATCGGCCGTCTGGTCGGTCACCTTGATACATTGCATCTCTTTTTTTTGGGCATCCGTAATATATCCTTTTGATGACAACGGTCCATAGTAAAGCTGGACCGTAATCTCCTCCGGTGTAAATACATCCAGTTCAACACGCGATTTGACCAAAAGGCTGTCCCCGACGGTCATGTGGGAGTCATTATCCGACCATATTTCTTTGATATTCAATTTCTTCCAGTGCTGCCTGACTTTGTCGATATATCGCGTGAGTTCACGTGAATTTCTGTACTTTTCGGCTGAAAATCTCCCATGATTTTCGAGCGCCGGTATATAAAAATTCCTGGTGTAATCCTGAAGCATTCTGAGACTGTTGAACTGTTTGCCGATCCCCTTCATGCTTGCCTTCATCCGTTTGATCCATTCGCGGGGAAGATTGTCACGGCCCCTTGTATAGAAGAGGGGGATGATCTCCCTTTCCAGCAGATCGTACAGCGCCTTGCTCTCGATCTCGTCGTTCAGCGCATGATCGTCGTATTCTTCACCATTGCCGATCGCCCACCCGAATTCCGGTTCATATGCTTCGTCCCACCAGCCGTCGAGAACGGACACATTCAAAACACCGTTCATTGCCGCTTTCATTCCGCTTGTACCGCTCGCCTCGAGCGGCCGGCGGGGTGTATTGAGCCAGATATCGCTTCCCGAAATAAGATAGCGGGCAATCGACAATTCGTAGTCCTCCAAAAAGACGATCTTGTTTCTCACCCGTGAATCGCTTGAAAAATGAACGATATCCTTGATGAGTTCCTTTCCCGGAATATCATCCGGATGCGCCTTTCCGGCAAATATGATCTGGATGGGCCGTTCCGAATCCGAAAGTAGCCTCATAAGCCTTTCAGGATCCTTCATAAGCAGATTCGCCCGTTTATAGGTAGAAAAGCGGCGCGCGAAACTGATTGTCAGGTAGTAGGGGGAAAGCGCTTCGTATGCCTGCTCGATATCCGATTTTCGCCTTCCCTTCTCGAGAATCTGCTTGCGCAACCGTTCCCGAACGAATGCGACAAGCTCCTCCCGCCGCCGTTCATGGCTTCTCCACAACTCTTCATCCGAAATCCTCTCGATCCTGTTCCAGATATCGAAATAGGCCGGTTCGTCATAAAATCGAGGACCAAAATACTTTTCGACAAGATCGTTCATGACAGGGGAAAGCCATGTTTTTGGATGGATGCCATTGGTAATATGTATAATCGGTATTTCATCCTCCGGCAATCCATCCCAGATATTCTGCCACATCTTCCTCGAAATCCGCCCGTGAAGCCTGCTTACCCCGTTATTATACGCCGAGAGACGAAGGGCGAAAACGGTCAGACAAAACGGTTCGTTCGGATTATCCGGCCCTTCCCTGCCCATATCGATGAAACTCTGCCAGGAAATTCCCAGATCCTTGATATAGCCCTTGAAATATTTCTCCATAAGGTCAAGATTGAACCGTTCGTTTCCGGCCGGAACCGGCGTGTGGGTGGTAAATATATTAGTCGCCCAGACGAGTTGAAACGCCTCCTCGAAGGAAAGCCGGTGTTCCTTGATAAGTATCCTGAGTCTTTCGAGGACCAAAAATGCCGAATGACCTTCATTCATATGCGTGGCAACGACCTTGATCCCCAATGTCCGCAGTGCCCGTATCCCGCCGATACCCAAAAGGATTTCCTGTTTGATTCTCGTCTCACGCCCGCCGCCGTAGAGGGTCGAGGTAATCGCGCGGTTTTCAGACGTATTTTCCGGTATATTCGAATCGAGAAGAAAAATGGAGTTCCGGCCCACCTTGATCTCCCATAACTGGGCGACGACCGCGCTCCCTCCGATATCGACACTGACTTTCACGGGCGATCCGTCTTTACCGACACATTCCCGGACAGGCATCGCATACCAATCATACTCCGGATACACTTCCTGTTGAAATCCGTCGATATTGAGGAACTGCTTGAAATATCCCCTGCTGTAGAGAAGGCCGATGCCGACAAGGGGAATCCCCAAATCAGATGCGGATTTCATATGATCCCCGGCAAGAACCCCGAGCCCCCCCGAGTAAATAGGAAGGCTGATATCGAGACCGTATTCCATGGAAAAATAGGCGACCATCCGCTCCGCGGGTCCGTCATACCACCTCTCGCCTTCGAGATATTTCCTGTACTTCGCATACACCCTGTCAAAAGCAGTCACATATGAATCGTCCTGCGACATCTCCTCGAGCCGTTCCTGGGAGACGAGTCCGAGCATTTTCACGGGATTCTGCTCCGATTTTATCCAGGCTTCATAATCGAGCCGGATAAAAAGATTCACTGCATCGAAATTCCATGTTGTCCAGAGATTGTGTGCAAGCTCGTCAAGCGGCTTTAATCTGTCCGGTATTTTCGGTTGAACGGTAAATACTGCGATATTCATATTCTGCATTTCCCTCTCTTATCGCTTCAGGCAATATTGTTGGTTGATTAGTGTAAAAGATAGCGGATTCGCACAATAAAATCAATATTGATTTCGTATTTCCGCCTTTGCGGGGTTTAATTAATCATTTCTTTATATGTGACTCACCCAATCATAACAAAACGGGGAGAAAATGCCTCATTCATTCAACAATAATCAGGAGGTAAGTATGAAAAAAACAATGAGTGTGCTTCTACTACTTTTACTTTTTGTGACGGCCAATCTCTTTTCATCCGGCAAGAAAGAAATCGTCGAAAAGGATCAGGCCGTTACAGGGAACGCGAAATATGTTTTTCTTTTCATCGGTGACGGCATGGCCATGTCCCAGATCAATTCTTCAGAAATTTATACGTATGCCTCATCGTCCAGCGATATCGCTGTCGAGAAACTTTCCTTCACCACGTTCCCCGCGCAGGGATTAACCACCACCTACGACGCCGGAACCTTTATCACGGATTCCGCATCGGCCGCGACCGCGATAGCGACGGGAAACAAAACCCTTTCCGGTGTCGTGAACATGGATGTCACGAAAACGATAAAGTTCAAAACAATCGCCGAATACGCAAGGGACAATGGCAGAAAGGTGGGAATAATTTCATCGGTATCGCTCGATCACGCGACGCCGGCCTGTTTCTACGCAAAGGTTCCATCGAGGAAAAACTTGTACGACATCGCACTCCAGCTTACAGACAGCAACTTCGACTTTTTCGGCGGCGGCGGTTTCTGTCAACCGAAGGGGAAAGATAATGACCTGAGGGATATCATTGAAATACTGAAGGAAAAAGGGTATACCTATGTCAATGATCCCGCAACATTCAGGGCCCTCAAACCGGGCGCTTCCAAAATTGTCGCCGTGAACAAGGTTCTCCAGGATTCATGCGCAATGCCCTACGAAATCGACCGGGCGCCGGACGATCTTTCACTCGCTGATTATGCAAAGAAGGCGGTCGAACTGCTCGACAACCCCGGCGGTTTTTTTCTCATGGTAGAGGGAGGCAAAATCGACTGGGCCTGCCACGCCAATGATGCGGCGGCGGCGATAGGCGATACCATCGCATTCGATAAGGCGATCGGGGTAGCCCTCGATTTTTACGAAAATCATCCGGATGAAACCCTGATCGTCGTCACCGGCGATCATGAAACAGGCGGGATGAGTATCGGATTCGCGGGAACGCAGTATTCGACCTTTTTCGACAAAGTCGCGAAACAAAAAGGATCATACGTCAAATTCAACACTGAAATTCTCGATCCCTATAAAGCAGCTCATTCCATAGAGAACGCTCAATTGACGGACCTGCTTCCCCAGGTCGAATCCTTTTTCGGGATACATTTCAATGACCTTTCCGATGCGGAAAAGGAGCTTCTGGAACGTTCGTTCGCGAGAAGCATGAAGGGAGAAATAGAACGGGCGAAACAGGAAGACGTCTATCTCCTCTACGGCGGCTACGAACCCTTTACCGTCACCTTGACGCATATCGTCAACCAGCAGGCGGGTATCGGATGGACCACCTATTCTCATACCGGCGTTCCCGTTCCCACATTCGCCATGGGAAGCGGACAAAGCCTGTTCGACGGATATTATGACAATACCGACATCTATGCAAAAATAGTCAGGCTTATGGGTGTCAGCATCAGTATGAATTAATGTATTCCAATATGTGACAGGGGGGGCGGCCGCTGCAAGACTGCCCCCCATTTTTTTCAAAGGAGTACCGGTTATGATATCGATACATAAAAAAAAGCTGAAGGATATCGTTTTCGTCCTTCTTCTGGCATTGCTTTTAGTGATATTATTACTATGGCCCTCACCATATGAAAACAAACGCCTCATTGTTTCCTCCGAACGCGTGAAAAGCCTTGTTCTCGAAGCGGATAACACAAACGTGAAGTCTTTTGGGGTCGTCATGCAGGGCGATCAGGAACTGAAAATCAGGGTTTTAGAGGGACGGTATAAGGGCAAAGAGTTCGATGCAGGAAACACGATTATCGGGAAGCTAGAACTCGATAAATTATTCAGGTCCGGGGATATCGTGTTCACGGTACTCGACATCGATCCGGAAACCGGCGGGGTCCTGTACGCCAATGTGCTGGATTACTACAGGCTGGATGTGGAAATAATACTTATCGTTCTGTTTGCGCTGCTTTTAGTTCTTTTTGCCGGCTGGACGGGATTCAAGTCACTCGTTTCATTTATTTTCGCCGTCGTCATGATCTGGAAGGTGATGGTGCCGCTTATTCTTTCCGGGATTAATCCGATTTTTGTTTCACTCGGTATTACCATGATCCTGAGTGCCGTCATCATCTTTCTCGTCGGGGGGTTCACGCGCAAAGGAATCGTCGCATTCATTGGCGCCCTCTCGGGCGTCGTTATCACCTCACTCCTTGCAATCGTCTTTGGGCATCTTTTCAGGGTAAACGGCGCGGTCAAACCTTTTTCTGAAACCATTCTCCATTCGGGCTACACCTACCTCGATCTGAACCAGATACTTATCGCCGGGGTTTTTCTTGCCTCATCGGGCGCGGTAATGGATCTTGCCATGGATGTCGCGGCATCCATGCAGGAGGTATACGACAAGCATCCTTCCATCACCAGGCGGGAACATATACGTTCGGGCATCAATGTCAGCCGTGCGGTAATCGGCACCATGACAACGACACTCCTTCTGGCGTATTCCGGCGGTTATGTCTCACTCCTCATGGTGTTCATCGCGCAGGGGATCCCGCTGGTCAATATATTCAATATTTCATATGTTTCGACTGAAATTCTTCATACCCTCGTCGGGAGTTTCGGACTGGTACTCGTCGCGCCGCTGACATCGATTATCGGCGGTTTTCTCATTCCGGGAAAACGGATACCGGTAACCTGCCGGCCGGGAATACTGTTTGAATCCGGGAACATACCTTTAAATGAACCGGTCGAAGTGCTTTCGCAGTAAGCCGACCGCTTATGCCGGTCAACTTCCGTCCCCGACAACGAGCATGGTAATCGAATAACCCGGAAAGTGAGGGCGCTCATTCCATCCGCACCGGGATTCCGCGGGATGCGAGGTATTCCTTGATACCGCCTATCGTATAATCGCCGTAGTGTGTCATGGACGCGATGAGTGCCGCGTCCGCCTTTCCCGCCGTGAGGACGTCATAAAGATGTGCCGGCGTTCCGGCCCCCCCGGAAGCGACGACGGGAATATGAACGGTGCCGGATATCATCTTCGTCACCTCGAGTTCGTAACCGTCGCGAGTCCCGTCGGCGTCAATGGAATTGAGAACGATCTCGCCCGCTCCCCGGTCCTCCGCCTCTTTTACCCAGGCGAGCGCATCGAGATTCGTTCGGGTCCGCCCGCCATTGATATAGACACGGTATCCCGACGGGGCGGTATCGTCTTTTTTTGCGTCCATGCCGAGTACGATGCACTGGCTTCCGAACAGCGACGCGCCCTCGTCGATAATACCGGGCATCCTGACCGCCTGAGAATTGACGCTTACCTTTTCCGCGCCGGCAAGAAGCACCTCGCGTATATCGTCCACGGACCCGATACCCCCACCGACGGAAAAGGGAATGAATATCTTTTCAGCCACGCGCCGCACGACATCGATCATGATGGGTCTGTCTTCCGCGGAAGCGGTGATATCATAAAACACCAGTTCGTCAACCCCGTCACGGTAGTACTGTTCCGCCATGGCCACGGGATCACCGATATCGATATTCCCCTTGAAACGGATACCCTTTGTCGTCTTTCCGTCTTTGACGTCCAGACAGACGATGATTCGTTTCTGAAGCATATTACCCCGCCTTCCATTTCAGAAAATTACCGAGCAGCCTCAATCCCCGTTCACCCGATTTTTCCGGGTGAAACTGGACCGCCGCGCAATTGTCCCTGCAGATCGCCGATGCAAAAGTGACGCCATATTCCGTTTCCCCGATACAGTCGGCGGTACTTTCCGGGACCGGGTAATATGAGTGGACAAAATAGAAGGACGAACGCTCCGGGATTCCATCAAAAAGCGGGTGTCCGCTTGCATCCTTTACCTGATTCCATCCCATATGAGGAACTTTGAATCCCGGCCGTTCGGGAAACCGGACAACCGTCCCGCGGATAAGGTCAAGACATTCGACGTTTCCCTCTTCCGATCGGGAAAGGACGATCTGACAGCCGAGGCAGATCCCCAGCACCGGTTTCCCCGATGTATAGAACTCCCGTATCGCCTGGCCAAGGCCGGTCTCCTTCAGCACCCTCATGGCGGCTCCGGCATCCCCGACACCGGGAAAAACAAGATGTGAGGCGCTTCTGAAATCTTCCGGCTGTCCGGAAATAAAAAAATCCGATCCGATGTATCGGAAGGCGGTCTCGACACTGCGAAGGTTGCCCGCCCGGTAATCGACGATTCCCACCCTCGCGGCTGTTTTTGTTTTCAGTGACGTTGACATCGGACTATTATACAATGATGAAAGGATTTCTTCAATATAACCGGCGTGTTAGTACCTCGAGTATCCTCCCGCACTCTTCTTCCGTAAACGGCCCTGCTTTGAAAGTGACCAGGCCGCCTTCTACCGCCGTATCGATGCGCCCGACAAAACCGGCGACATGCGCATTTCTCATCAGCCATATGATGAAGGTCTTGAAAGTGGTAAAAAAAAGTTTCGCGCCGGGGCCTTCCAGGAGATTGAACGCACCGCACAGCCTGAACGCGGCATCCTCCGTCCCTATACCGCACCACACCTCCCGTATGGGCAGCTTTTTTGTGTTAACGGGAACCTCTTCAGGTATCGCGTTTTCACCGAAAGAGGGAAAAAGGACGAATCCCTCCGAAGTCTCGAGAACGTGTGTTATCTCCGGCATGAATGAAAGGGATTCGGGATGCCTTGTGCGGGAGATAAATGTTTCGATGTCGCCGTTTGTCAGCATGATCTGGTAGCCGCCGTGATGGGCGAGATTAAGTGTTTCTCTTTTATGTTCCCAGTATCGCGGCGGTCCCTCGATCCACCGCCACTCACCGCTCCATCCAAGCCCCAGTGAAATCGCCGGGGTCGAATACCTGCCTACAAGAAGAAGGTAAAAAACCGGGGGCCCGTTTTTTTTGAACGCAACCGATGCGAAAATCATTTCCGTTTTATCCAGAAGGGAGGCGGTATCCGGCATATCGAGATGTATCACGGCCAATATATTTTCGATAATCGGCCGCAACGCCCCCGCATCCCGGATACCGATGAGAAGGCTGCTTTCCCCGGGAAGCATGCCCAGCCAGACCGACGGGGGTTTTTGCGGCGGCGATGTTTCACACGAGTCAGTTATGACAAGAAAACCGATGAGACAGATAATGATTATCGGCAAACCGGAAAGAGATTTCACAGAATATCCGTTCAGGACCTCTCCTCGAGAATACGTTATTCGGCTTTTTCCAGAAAAATCCGGCATTTCTCCGTTCCGCATTCGACTTCCTGTGCGCCTGAGTGTTCCTCCCATTTCCAGGAATCGGCAAGGGTTTCCGAACAGAGGTGTTCCCAGAAACTTTCCACGGCGTCCCTGACCATTTCGGGGCCGTGGATGAAGAGATTGATACGGTCTGTCACGTTCAACCCGATTTCCTTTCTCCCGTTCTGTACCGAACGGACGATATCCCTCACGATTCCTTCCCGCACGAGTTCGTCCGTCATTTCAGGATCAAGGGCGATCGTTAACGAGCCCTCGTTGAGCACCTTGAGATTTTCCTTTTCGATTCTCATCACACTCACACCCTCCGCCGTCAGATCGAAAACCCTGTCCCCGAGATCGAGCGAGAGAACCGATCCTTCGAGCAGCGAATGGATTTCACTCATCCTGAGTGTCTCGATCTTTTCCGCTGCCTTTTTCATATCCTTACCGAGTTCTTTTCCGAGGACACGGTAATTCGCCTTGGCCCGGTATTCGACAAGCTCCTCCTCGTTTTCCCTGAATACGACGTTTTTCACATTCATCTCGTCCTTGATGATCTCTTCCATCTCGATGAGGGTACGTTTCTCATCTTTATTCCGTGTGACAAGGTGAATCGCCTTGAGCGGCTGTCTGTTGCGAAGCTGGTATTGAATCCGTAGCGCCCTGCCCATGGAAACGGCCTGTCTGGTGATTTTCATGCGGGCTTCGAGTTCCGTATCGCGTTTGCTGTTATCCGCTACGGGCCACTCGCAGAGATGAATGGAAAGCGGCGAGCCATCCGGTTTGAGGTTCTGGTACATTCCCTCTGTCGTAAAGGGGATAAACGGTGAGGCGACAAGGATAAGCTTCATCAGGGCCGTATGAAGGGCTTGATATGCCTGATTTTTTTCCAGATCGTTTTCCGATTTCCAGAAACGCCGTCTTGAACGCCGTATGTACCAGTTGTTGAGCAGATCGATGAATCCGACAATGGGATCGAACGCCTTCTGCAGATCGTAGGCATCGAGTTGTTCGGTGACCTCCTCCACCAGCCGTTCCGCCTCGGACAAAATCCACCGGTCAAGCGGATTCTCGGGATTTTCCGGCGGCTCGCTTATCCGGATCCTGTCGACGTTGGCATAGGTGACAAAGAAATAGTATGAGTTCCACAGGGGTATGATGACATTTTTCAGCACCTCCCTCACGCCGGTATCGGAATATTTCAAATCCTCCGCCTTTACCACCGCCGAATGCATCAGGAAAAGCCTGAGCGCATCCGCCCCAAAGGAGTTCACGACCTCGGCGGGATCGGTATAATTCCTCAGGGATTTTGACATCTTTTTCCCTTCCTCATCGAGGACAAGTCCATTGACAACGACGTTATTGAATGCGGGCTTGTTGAAAAGTGCGGCCGACAATACAGTGAGTGTATAAAACCAGCCCCTTGTCTGATCAAGCCCCTCCGCTATGAAATCCGCCGGAAAGTTCTGTTCGAAATGCTTCTTGTTTTCAAAAGGGTAATGATTCTGGGCATAGGGCATAGCCCCGGATTCGAACCAGCAGTCGAGGACTTCCGGAATACGGATCATCGCACTGCCGCAATCGCAAGAGTAGGTGATCCCATCGATAAAGTGCTTGTGCAGATCGTCCACCTTTTTCCCGGACTTCTCTTCGAGCTCAGCCCTGCTTCCGATGCATTCGGTCCGGCCGCAGCCCTCACATTTCCATATGGGAATGGGATTACCCCAGTAACGGTTTCGTGAAATCGCCCAGTCCCTGGCGCCTTCGAGCCATTTGCCGAACCTCCCGTCCCGGAGGTGGGCGGGAACCCAGGTTATTTCCCGGTTTGCCCGTATCATGGCTTCCTTGATTTTTTCAATATTGACAAACCACGATGAAATCGCGCGGTAGATAAGCGGAGAACTGCACCGCCAGCAGTGGGGGTACGGATGCATATATGTCCCGTGTTTTACTATTTTTTTCCGATCCTTGAGATCCTTGATAATCTGTTTATCGGCTGCCTTGACGAATATTCCTTTGTAGTCGGTCACCTCGTCCGTGAATTTGCCTTCACCGTCTACCGGACAGACAGTCGGAATTCCGGTCTCCCTGAGAATATTGTAATCGTCTTCACCAAAACCCGGGGCAATATGGACAATACCGGTTCCGTCTTCAGTCGAAACAAAATCGCCCAAAAAGGTCCGGAAGGCGCCGTTTTCTTCGAGGTTTCTGAAATAGGGAAAAAGCGGTTCATACCTTACGTCTTTTAAATCACGCCCTTTGTACTCTTTGACGATCTCGCATTCTTCGGGGTTTTTATAATAGGAGGGGAGCAGGTCGCGCGCGAGAATATAGTATTCGTCCGAGTCCTTTACCTTCACGTAGGTGATATCCGGTCCAAGGGCAAGGGCAAGATTGGATGGAAGCGTCCAAGGGGTGGTCGTCCAGGCGATGATGTAGGTGTCGGGTGAGTCCTTGAGTCTGAAACGGACCGTGATCGCGGGGTCCTGGACGTCCTTGTAACCGCCCAGATTAAGTTCAAAATTCGAGAGTGCGGTCGAACAGCGCGGACAATATGGAAGAATATAGAATCCCTCGAAAATGAGTTCCCTGTCCCACAGTGACTTCACCACCCACCAGATCGATTCCATATAATCGGGGTCCATTGTCTTGTAATCATTATCAAAATCAACCCATCTGCCCAGGCGAGTAATAATGGAGCGCCATTCACCGGTATATCGGAGGACGATCGATCTGCATGCCTCGTTGAACTTCGCGATACCGTAATCTTCGATCTCCTTCTTTCCGGAAATCTTGAGTTCCTTTTCCATTTCGTATTCCACGGGGAGTCCGTGGCAGTCCCATCCGAACCTCCTCTGTACCTTTTTCCCTTTCATGGTCTGGTAACGCGGAATCACATCCTTGATCGTTCCCGGAACAAAATGACCGAAGTGGGGAAGCCCGGTCGCAAAAGGCGGGCCGTCATAAAAACTGTACTCCTCACAGCCCTCCCGCTGTTCGATCGATTTCCTGAAAATATCGTTTTTTTCCCAGAATGAAAGAATTTCTTCTTCCATTTCCGGAAAGTTTACTTTTTGACTTACCTCTTTGTACAATGGTTCCTCCTGGTGTATAAAATATAATAGCGACGGCTACAACCCTGTTGTTTGGATGTCAGGTTATAGTAATGGTAATTTTTCAATAATGTCAAGGCTGCAACGGTCGGTGCGACAATTGTCGTAAAAACATTATTCGACGGTTTCGGTTCCGGCTATCGCCGCCTCGAGGAGTTCCCCGATTTCAAGATCATCGAAAGCGTCGCACATGTGTCCGAAATCCGGCCGGATCAGTGGGTGCGGGGGAGCGAAGAGGGTGCAGCAATCCGGATAGGGAAGAATCGATATCTCGTATGTTCCGATCCTGCGGGCGACATTGATGATCTCTTCCTTGTCATACCCGATGAGCGGACGAAAAACGGGAAGAACCGTTTTGCTTCCCGTAAAACGAATACTCTCCGGGGTCTGACTGGCGACCTGGCTCAGGCTTTCTCCCGTAACAAGGCAGAGTGAGGCGTCCCTTCGTGCGATCGTATCCGCGATACGCATCATACTCGCCCTGCTCAGCAGGGTGATTTCATCACGAGAAGCCTTTTCCCTGATTCGAAGCTGTACTTCCGTAAACGGTACAACAAAGAGTTTCATATTCGGTATATATGTTTTTACAACGCCGATAAGGCTGCGGATCTTTTCAAGCACTTCCTGTGAGGTGAACGGCGGCGTATGAAAATAAACCGCATCCAGAAAAAGGCCCCGTTTTGCCATGAGGTACCCGGCGACGGGAGAATCGATACCGCCGGACAAAAGAAGAAGTCCCTTTCCGGCGCATGAAACGGGAAGGCCGCACAAACCCGGCACCTCTTCCCCGTAGACGTACGCACGCTCGCGAACTTCCACATTGATGGTCCAGTCGGGTTTATCCAGATTGACGGAGAGGCCGGGAAAGGTTTTACGTAAAACATCTCCAAGCCGGCATGCGATCTCGTATGACGATGAAGGAAAGGATTTATCCGTCCGTCTCACTTCACATTTAAATCTATTCCCCTTTCCGGATTCGACGAGCCTGCCGGCGACCTTGCATGCCGCTTCCTCGATGGATTCAATCTTCTTTTCCACCATGATTGCCCGTGAAAACGCCCTGATGCCGAATGTACGGGAGAGCACGACGGCCGCCCTCTCCTCCGCCCCCTCTTCCACTCTCAGATAAAACCGTCCCGGCCGGAGGGTGAAATCCGTCTTGATTCCGGTCAGCTGTTGCCTGATATTGCCGCGTAATCTTTTAGTAAACTGTGCCTTGTTTTTCCCTTTTATCGAAAGTTCTCCATATTTTACTAGAAAGAGGGATCTTTCATACATCTTTTTTTCTCTTTTCCATTATTATTTCAGCGATTGTACGAGTTGTCTGAGTACCCGTGAGAATGCGATACAATCTTCCATTTTCGTTTCCCAGCCGATCGATATCCGGATACTCGACGATGCGATATCCTCGCCGATACCCATATGACGGAGCACCCGGTGTGATTTTTCTTTCTGCCTGGAAGAACAGGCGGAACCTGTAGAAACAAGAAATCCCTTCCCGTCGCACATCCTTACCGCCACTTCACCGGGTATCGGCGGAAAAGCGACCTTGAGTATGTACGGTGAACAACTCGCCCGGTTCATATGCGGCCGCCCGTCCGGTATAAAAACAATTCCCGGAATCGATGAGAGGTCTTTCATCAGTCTTTCCATTATAGCGGTTGCGTTTTCATACCGTTCCTCCAAAAGCCCGGCGCCCTTTTCCGCGACAAGTCCGAATCCGTAACACCCGGCAATATCCTCGGTTCCCGGCCGCCGTTTCTCCTCCTGTTCACCCCCCGTATAAAGAAAATCGGGGATAATTCCCTTCCGTATGAAGAGCGCTCCGGAGCCTTTTGGTCCGCCCAGCTTATGGGCGCTGATCGCGGCGGTATCCACGTCCCATTCAACCGGCCTGAAGGGGAGTTTTCCGAACCCCTGTACCGCATCGACATGAAAAATAATCCGCCGCCCCGACTTCAACCGGTATTCCCGTATCAGGCGCCCCGTTTCTTCCACCCGCTGAACGACCCCTGTTTCGTTGTTGACGAACATAAGGGAAACGAGCACGGTCTTTTCATCCAGCGCCTCGGCGATACGTCCGGGCTCGACCCTTCCGTCTTTCGCGGCGCGGATAACCGAGACCCTGAATCCCATTAACTCGAGTCGTTTGACGGGGTTGTAAACGGACGGGTGCTCGATTCCGCTTGTGACAATATGCATTTTCCGTTTTACCTCGATCTTCGGATTCCGCTGTGCCGGACGGCCGAGTAACGAGAAAAGGATCATATTATTGGATTCGGTACCGCCGGAGGTAAAGACGACCTCTGAAGAATCGCACCCCAGGGCACCCGCTACCCTTTTCCTCGAGGTTGAAAGAAGCTCCCGTGCCTTTTTCCCCGCAGAGTGCGGCGATGAAGGATTGCCGAAACACGCTTCTTCCTCACCGCATCGTTTCCTCAATACATCGAGATCAGGTAAGGCTGTCGCAGCCCAATCCAGGTAAACCATACGCTTTCGGTATGCCTTTAATAGAATACATCGATCAAATCATAAATACTCAAGACGAGTGCAAGTGATGCGGCGGCAAAGCCTATAACGACCGTGATCTGGTCGAGTGTGTATTTCGTATATTCCCAGGCGGTTTGATCGACATAAATAAGATAACCGGGTTCGACCTCGCTTTCCAGCGTAAGCGGGGCTTTTTTCCCCTTCGTGTCGAGGAGGAAAATACGATTTGCATCCCCTTCTTCCGGGATGATTCCCCCCGCCATCATGATATAATCGGAAACAATCGAGTCGGTGACATAAGGAAATGCGCCGGGGGTGTTCACTTTTCCCGCGACCACGACTTTTGTCGCGACCATCGGTACATACACATGATCTCGGGGTTCGAGGAGTATGTCGAGGTTGTCGCTCCGGGATTCCCACAGCCTTCTCACATCGACCGGTATTTTTTCTCCTGTCCGCTTTCGTATCACGAGGCTTTTCTCCGCGTCGGCAAGGGGCGTCGGACCACCGAACTCCTCGAGAACTTCAAGGAGAGTCATCTCCGGTATATAGGGAACATTGATGACGATAGGTTTTGGTGTAATCGGCTGCGGTTCCGTTCCGGACGTCGGTCTGCCGTAAAGGGCCCCTTCGACCAGAATCATATCGGAGTTTTCATGAAACGAGGCAACCTTCATCTGATCGCCGTTTTGAACGGCAACGGTTTCAGCCGCTTCATAGGTGAGATCGATCATGGTAAAAGACCTGCTTTCCGTCATCCGGACGACCTTTATATGCTTCCTGTCCGCATCCGGCCGTAATCCGCCGGCAATACGGATGAGATCGGCCATTGTTTCACCCGGTACGAGTTCGTAAGTGTCCGGGTACAGGACATTCCCGTCGATTTTGGCCATGATTTCCGCATGGGGGATATAAATCCTGTCTCCCGGTTCAAGAAGCATATTCTGTGAAAGGTCCCCCTCCCCGATATATTTCCCGAGATCACAGACAAAGGTCTCCCCGCCCCTCTCCAATGCAATCTGGCGGTAACTTCCGCCTTTCTTGAAGCCCTTTGCCAGAACGATCGCCTCCCAGAGGGTGTTGACCGGCGTGACCGTGGCGATCCCCGGATTCTCCACCCCGCCGTAAATGAAAATATCGAATAACGCAGGCGCGACGAGAACGAAATCGACGAAGTCGACAACCATTTTTGCCTTGATTCGTTTGATTATCAGCTGTCTGAGTTCGGAAAAATACATCCCCCTGACATCGACCGTTCCGAGAAAAGGTATTTCAAGAAGATAATTTTCATCGAGTATAAGTGGCTGCGTTATCGTTTCCCTGACCTGAACGATAATCTTGTACGAATCCCCCGGGGTCAGTTTATATTTTGTCGTTCCCAGTATTTTCTGTGCGATTACTTTCTCGCTGTCGATTTTTGTGGTGAGTATCGGCTGATTTCCGAATGCAGGCATTCTCACATACTCCTCAGATATGCCCGAATAACAGATCATAAAGAAGCACATGATGCTGAACAGGTATTGTTTCATGGCCGTATAGTAACAGCTATCATCTCATCAGGTCAAGGGGAGGTGTCCGGGTTTGCGTCCAGGTGAAATTTCTCGGGCGACATACACGCGTCCTTTTTTCTTGAGTTATCATTCATATTCACCGATTTTTATAGAGTGGGAGAATAATCAATGCGACTAAACAGGGATGTTTTTGACCGTCATGTGAAACAGTTTAAAACAGGTACCGTCATTTTTCAGGAGGGTGACCGCGGCGAGGAACTCTATATTATTATAGAAGGCGAGGTCGAAATAAGAAAATCGACCTACACCTCCTCATCAAAAACACTCATAAGTCTGGGCAGGGGCGATATGTTCGGTGAAATGGCGATTATCGAAAAAAAAGCGCGATCGGCAACGGCCGTCGCGACAAAGCCGACCAAGCTCCTCATCATGAACGAGAATCTTTTCGAGAAAGTGATTGAAAAAAACTCTGATTTTGCTAAAAAAATGATACGGATTCTCTCGGAACGGCTCAGACGGGCGAATACGATTCTCCAGAAGATGATTGTCACCACAAGGGACAATCAGATTATCGGAGGTCTTATCCAGTTCGCGCACGATTACGGGACCCCCACCTTCAACGGGTTCCGGATCAATATCGACAAGTTCGTCAATTGGGCGTGCGACCGTCTCGGGATCCGTTCGGATGATATTCTCCAGACAATCCAGGACCTTCTTCGAAGGGGGATCGTCACCAATTCGGCGCTGGGTGACAGGGAGATCATTTTAAAAGAAAAAAAACGGTGAGGCGCGGTGTTTCCGTATTCCGGCCGGCGTCAACCCGTTATTCGAGCAATCCCGCGAGGCGCCGGTATAGCTTGTTCACTGTTTGACGGTCGGGACCCTGGAGAACCTCGTCGGGTTCGTCCGCGAGGGTTTCAAGGCTCGCGAGGCTTTCCGTGAGTGCCGAATAAAAGGTCTTTTTACAGATAAAACGGTAATTGCCTTCGCCGTCCGTTCGAAGCGAAAGAAATCCGAGACGTTTCGATTTTTTCCTCTGTTTGCATAGCATGAGAATCAAGCGAAGGTTTTGCAAAAGGCGGGCGGGGTTTTCACGAAAACGGAAGATATTTCGGGGCCATTTTCTGATGATTTCCTTTTCCGGATTGATTTTCGCGGCCAGATTAAGCAAGGTATCGAGCCTTGTTCCCGAAAGAATCTCATATTGTTCATAAATTATTTTTCCACGCAATCCTTTGAACGAAGGCATCATGGCATCCGTCAAGGCCGGCAACATCGCCTTTACCTTGTTCCAGGGGAGGACGACCGTCTTCTTCTTTCCTTTTACCGTTTCAATCCTGAACACTTCCCCGCCGATTTTGATATTATTCGTATAATCCCTCTCACCCCTTCGCTTTCTTTTCACACCCCCTTCCACACCAAGGAGGGATGTTAGCAGGGGAGAAATATCGGGAATCCATTCGGGCAGAATCTCGGAAACCGAGCGGGCGTATGTGCGGGTCGTCTTGACGATTTCACCAGCCACGATGAACCGGGGGTTTTTTCGAAACATCACCGAACCGGGATGAATAAATATTTTCTCTGCGGTCAGGCTTGCGTATAGCTCCTTTCCCCGTTTTATGCACACAAACTGAATAAGCCCCCTGGCGATAGCGGATATATAGTCCTTGACGCCGCCGCCCGACCGAATGGGAATTTTATTTTCCGCCACAATATCTTCGAGTTGTGTTTTGATATTGAGAATTTCAAGCATCGTCTTGTAATCAAGGAAATATTGTTCACAGAATTTCTCTTTCCTGTTCGTCCGTAAAAAGCTTTTATAAAGTTTGAGATAGGAGAGAAAATCCCCATTCTTGTCCCTGAATGAATGATGTGCCTTTCTCGCTTCGATTTCAAGTCCCTGCGGGAGAAGAAAGGGGGAATTGGTGGTCAGGAAAGCCGTTGCGATCAGGACCTCTTCGATGACGACCGGATACCGCATAATCGCCTCGACAATAATGCGTGAATGCCGCGGCAGGAGGGGGAATATCGCCATCATTTTTCCGATTTCAGTGAGTTCCATATTGTCGTCGAGTCCGTCGAGCATGGTAAGGGTTTCCACGGCACTATGAATGCCTTCCTTTTGCGGTTGCGAGATAAAATCAAAGCCTTCAAAATCATGAATACCGATTTCAGCCATTCGCAATACCACCTCGGACAGATCGGTGCGGAATATCTCTTCGAGGGTAAACATGGATCTCGATTCGTAATCGGTATGGTTATAAAGACGGAAACAGACGCCGGGATTCGTGCGTCCGGCCCTTCCCTTTCGCTGGTTACAAGCGGCCTTTGAGATGGGGACCTCGACAAGGGAGGAAGTGAATGTCCTGGGATTGTAGAAGTTCATTTTTGCGAGTCCGCTGTCAATCACATAAATAATGCCGTCGATGGTCACCGATGTTTCGGCAATATTGGTGGCAACGATGACCTTTCGTTTTCCCGGATACTGATTGAACACCTTTTCCTGTTCTTCGCTCGAGAGGCGGGAGTAAAGGGGCAGAATTTCAAGTTTGTCCGCGAAGGGAAGTCCGTAAAGCATGGTAATACATTGCTTTATCCCCTTTTCACCGGAAAGAAAAACAAGGACGTCACCTTCTTCCGATTCTTTATCGATTCTGAACATGATATCGGTTATATTCTGCAGCATCATATCGAAATTATGCTCGACCTTTGCGACCTGATAGACGATTTTGACGGGATAGATGATACTCTCGATATTGACCACGGGACAACTGTCGAAATATTCGGAAAACACCTGGGCATTGATCGTTGCGGAGGAGATAATGACCTTGAAATTCGGTCTGCTTTGCAGTATCCGTTTCAAGAGTCCGATGATAAAATCGATATTCAGGCTCCGTTCATGGGCTTCATCGACGATGATGACGCTGTATTTTGAAAGCATATAATCCGCTTTTATTTCCTGGAGGAGAATACCGTCAGTCATGATCTTTATTTTTGTCCGGGCGTCGGTTGCATCTTCAAACCGCATTTTGTATCCGACGGTGTCCGGGATGGTTTTTCCCATCTGTTTCGCGATAAATTGTGCAACGGAAACGGCCGCGATACGCCGCGGCTGCGTTATACCGATGATGCCTGACTTCGCATACCGGGCTTCATAGAGAATCTGCGGTATCTGGGTTGTTTTACCCGAACCGGTGGGACTTTCCACAACGATGACCTGATTCGAGGCGAGCCGTTTGAGAATTTTTGATCGCTGTTTGTAAACAGGAAGTTTTTTAGAATTCATGCTTTTTATTATTAGTTCGCAAGGTAATGATCGTCAGTAGTTACGGAAATATCATGTGTATCACAGATCAACATGTCGTTACCGCTTTTTTTTCTTTGGAAAACTCGACATTCAGGGCGCTGAAATTGCCGTCCGCATCAAATTCGATATTGTTTTTATCCATAAACTCCTCTGCGATATGTATTGCTTCTGTTTCTTCGACTCCGAAAGAGATGATAAAGGCGGATAATTCATCAAATGATGAAACTTTTTGTGGCATCAAAAACTCCTCATCTTCAAATAGAGCCCGGCCCGTCCATTATTAATTGAGTCCATTGAGCCTCTTACATTTATTGTATATTCGAATTACCATTTAATCAAGGAGAATTCGGCATTTCCCTCCACATAATGACGCTCAGGGAAAAGCGGGGATATACGATGCCCGTTCCCCATCTCCTCTTTGTTCATGCAGATAAAGGGGGAGGACAAATACCGCCCTCCCCCGAACGTTCATCGGGGCCGCCTGCCGGCCCCGATATCAATGGGTGAAAAAACCGGGTTAAAACCGGAGATCATTTCCAAGCACCTGCCAGGAATCCCACGACTGAAAAGAGCCGCTCTGCAATCTGATATAGAGGTACCGGGTGGTACCGCGAACGACGACAAAGAGGCGTCCGTCGCTGTACCTCGCAACGGCGGGATCCGATGTCGCAATCCCTTCGATATTCGAATTCCAGGAAGACCAGGAGGAATAACCGTTCCGTTTCCGGTAACTCGTCCAGTTGATGACATTCGATTTGGCGCGGACAAAAATAGTGAGATCCAGATACCAGGTTCCGCCTGAGTCACGAAAATACATCCCTTCACCCGCCGGCCGGCCGGCAACTTCAAGCATGTTTGTTCCGACTTTGGCCCATGAACTCCAGTTATTCTCCTCTGTTTTATAATAGAGGATATTCTCCTCGACGCTCCGGACTGCGGTAAAAAGAAGCGAATCGGGTGCCCTGAAAACGACGGGTTCATATTTGAGGTGTCCGTCGAGATACTCCCAGCCGTCTCTGTATCCCCCGCCGGCACTAACCTGATATGTACGCCCAAGCGGTATATTACCGGAATACCCGCCGAGGCCCGCGAAAATCTCGATCCTCCCGTATCTGTTCATGCACGCGCCCGAGCCCGTTTTTGCCCCGCCGATTATCTTCTCCCATCCCCCGAAATCACCATTCACCGCGGTCTGAACCCGCCTGTAAAGATTACCGTCGATACCGCGGGCATGGACCTCGACGCGTCCGTCCCTGTTCCTGACCGCCGTAAGCGGGTAATATGTTTCTCCGCCCAAATCCGTCATATTGTTCATGCTTCCGGATGAGGACTCCGAGAACAGAAGGACCCGACCGGCCGTTCCCCTGACAAAAAGAAGCAGGCGGCCGGACGGCTGTTCGACAACGACCGGATTCCCTGTAGTCGGGGTGGTATTGACGACACTCCAGGGGCTCCATCCGCCGTTCGCCGAATACTGATACGTGCGGTAGATATACCTGTCGCTTTCTCTTCTCATGAAGACATACGCCCTGCCGTTGGCTGTTTTTCTGAGGGCAAAGGGCGCCGGTGTAAACCAGTCAACCGCCGTTCCCGAAAGCCGATGTAAATCGAAAACGAGAAGCTGGGAATAGCTCAAGAGAACCGCCCCGTGCCGGTACAGCGGATCATTGACCACATAGCTGCCGGAAGAGGTTTTTCCCGTCACCGCGATATAGTGATAGCCGCTTCCCGACCAATGACCGTACGGCGAAAACTGGTTTTTCCACGAATCGGTCAAATACCCCCCGAGGATAACGGAAAGCCCGTTATCCATCGCCTTGTCCAGGATTTCCCGGGTATTGAATGCGATGATATCCCCCCCGATCGAGGACAGCGCATTGCCGCATCGCGATTCGATATCCGTGAGGTTACCGTCGAGGTTCAATTGGGTGTAGGGTATACCGGCCCGGGTGATCGTTGTGAAACTTCCGCTTAATTCCGGATACAACAGGGCGCGTGTGTGATCGATTTGTTCTTCAGGTGTCAGTGTCGCCGCGCTTCTGTAGGCGAAATAGCCCGCCGCCCTCAGACACATCGCAAGTGATGCGGGCCCGCAATTGTTGCTTCCGGAAGGTCCTGAGGGATTGTAGACGGGATGAACGATCTGGGTGATGTGGATCGAGTCTCCCTCCGAGCGGCTTATCGCAAGCTCCCCGGAAAGGGGATCATCGGCAGCCGCATCGATTTCCGGCATCCTGTTTACCTCAAGATCACAATTGATTACTATAATGGACAGAAATACCATTATTACAATACACGGGTGGAATAATCTCCCGTTTTTTCTCATACGATTATCCTCCTTGATATTCATAATATCTCCTGAAAGTGTAATCGTTACCGTAAACCTGTAAATCGTGGAAAGTACGTATTTTTAAAAATTACGGGTATACCCGTAAACGCATTTGCCGCCGCTAAACATCCGTTTTTGCAGGCGGATCGGTCTATATACGAAAGGATTTTCGGTAATGACGGCGTGACAAACCGGCTTGAGTGGGCTATATTAATGCCCGTAGATGCGGGATGACTCATTCTTGCGGATACCGGGGTCTATGGGAACGGACTCTATGAGTGTCTGTAATGCCGTTTATCCGGTTTGTTTTACGATGGCGATAATCACCGCATGAGGAGGAATCGATGGCAAAATCAACAAAAAAATCCGGTTCCGGGAAAACGTCCGGGAAGGAATCCCAACGCAGCAGGCTTGAAAAACAACTCAAAGATCTCCTTAAAAAAATCGATGAAGACGGCCTTATTTTTCTGCTGAAACAGGCAAACGTCATCATCCATAACATGCAGGTTGACAAGCTGAACAGGGAAATCGTCGAATACGAACAAAAAAGGACTAAAAAACCGGTGAGGGGAAAGCGTAAAACAAAAGCCGCCCGGGCAGAGGATGTAATGATCGAATCGACAGGCCGCGGTAAGTCATTTATCATAACACTGAACAATGCCAGAAAGATATTCAGTCTTCCGGAAATGAAAACGATTGTCGGTATCTGCAGGTCATCCGGCAACAGGCCCGACGCCTGTAAACGTTTGTATCACTGGTTTTACACAAACAGATCCGATGTTATTGCCGACGGGGGATTACGGGGCGCCGGCGACCCTCTTCTTGCCAGGCTTTACACGGATGTCCTCAATACATTTACGGACGGGTAGAAAAGCGCTTGACATAGTCATCTGCGCTTTTCGACGTCACGAAATCACCTTCGGGGAATATCGCGATCCATTTGAAATCGTCAAAAAAATAAAGATCGAACATCTTGATGTGTTTGAACCGATCCCAGATCGTGATCGAACGGTCCCTGTTCAGTGAAAGAAGGAAGGTTCCCGCGACATAGAGCTTTCTCGGTATATTGGTACTGGGCGGAAAGGATTGCAATGTCCTTTCGTTCCAGCGCTTTATCGAATCGAATCCCAAACTCGTATACACCTGTCTGTTGCCCGGGACAAGGGCGATCGAAGCGGAAAGGTCTTCGCCCGCGAAAGATGAAATAATCCGTTCCCTTTCATATCCCCTCCCGTAATGGGCCTTGAACATGGTAACGGAACCCGACTCATCATGTCCGATACTCAACGAATAGAGATAACGGGATGCGGGGTCATAGGCGATATCGTAGCAAAGCAGACTCGGATCGGAGAGGGGGACCGTTTCCCCGGTTTTCGGATTAATCGAAATAATCGAACTCCCCGCGCTGCTTAGCTTGCTGCGCGCCCCGATGAGAATGCTGTCTGAAACATAGATTACTTTGTTCATTCCCTTTACCGTATAGTCGAAAGACGGCTTGAAGCTAACTTTGTCCAGCAATTTCGTACGGCCGTTTTTCTCGAGGGTGAGGATGGTATCATCGATAAAATCGAGCTGAATAAGCGGGTTAGCGAAATCGCTACACTCCTCTTCGATCTCTCCCGTTTTGATATTGAGTACATTAAACCCGGCGGGAATTGTATCTTTGCTCCAGAAAAGCAGTTTGTTGGTCCGTAAAAACTCAAGCCCGACATCGGTGTTCAGGGTATTGCCGAATACATTCAATGCGAGGCCGGAGACATCATCGATTGTCGTTTCACTGACATCGAGAAGGTTGAGGGGAAAGGTTATTATCTGTTTGTCGTTACTGAGTGCGATAAGATCGCTGATAAAGGCGATATCGGAAATCCGGATAAGCCTGCCGGATGAGAACACCTTCGGTGTATCGTCTGATGAAAGTTCATAGATACGACCGGCCGGGCCGGAAAAGAAGATTCCCTTCTTCGTGTAAACCGGTGTATTGACGTTCCGGAAGATCCCGGCGCCGGATACGATCGGTTTCGGTACAAGATCGCTTCCATTGAAACGAAACCGGTAAAGACCCGACGTCCCTTCCTTTTTGGCGATACAGATAACTTCGGTGTCATCACGCGAAATACCGGTCGAGGTGATCCCTTCCATATCCGTATGCGCGATCACCCTGCCGGTCACAAGATCCACGATGACCAGTTTTTTGCCCGTCGAAGCGGCGATAAAGCGTTTGTTTCCTGAAATACTGATTGCGGCAAGATCGGGCAGGGTCGAGATCGGCTCGTCGAGGAGTGGTTTTTGTGTACTGAGTTTCCAATACGAGATTTTTCCGGAAGACTGGTAGGCCATTATATTTTTTTCATTATCCGAAATAATGAGACAGGAAACTATGCCGAATCCATCCTGAAAAAAAGAACGCCGCCCACCCGTTTCCGCATCGAAAAAGGAAAGGCTGTTCCATTCGGGTTTGCCGTAGACAAGATAATTCCCCTTTGGAGAATAGGTAAAGAAAAGGGGGATGAAGGCGAGTTCCTCACGGAAGAGAATTTCCCCTTTTTCCCAATCCGCCACCGTCATAACGGACGAAGCGGGACCCGTGATTTCAAGTGCGGCAATATGCGGCTTCACCGGGTGTACGGCGATTTCTTCCACAGGCCGGAAAGAAATCCTTAAACTTTGAAGCACTTCGGAGGTGTTCGTATCCCAGACCTTGATACAGCCGTCGTCCGAAGCGGAAAAAAGGAGATCGGCCTTTTCATGAAATCGAAGGCAGTTGATTTCCTCGAAATGGCCGCTTTGAATGACCGTCCTTCCTTCCTGCGCATATCCGATCGCGGCGATCCACGCGAGAAGGATGACAAATAATAAAATGTGACGGGTTTTCATTTTTCCATATACACCCTGTTCAATGACACATAGGGAGGGACCAAAAAGGTATTGAAGGGCTCTTCTTTTACCTTGCCGTCTATATCGGTCTTTATTTTATCGTACATTTCCTGTTTGATCTCGGAAACACCGATAGTATCCTCTTTCATTCCCTCGATATGAAAAACGAGGGCCCCGGGTTTTTGTTCCCTGAAGGAAATGGCGATATCCCGATCTTCATCCTTCGACGTGTCCGTCGCCTTCTGAAGCAGATAGAATTTAATCGCCTCGATCACCCTGTCGTCGAGTCCCGCTTTCATAATGAGGAGTTTTTCGACAAGTTCCGGATATCCGATGACCACACGCGCGGGCGCCCCGATAGTATATTCGAGGTTTCCCAGAAAATAGGCGACCCTGTCGAGTTCGGGAATGAAATAGACCGAAAAATCTCCCCCGACATGTTCGAGCAGAAACGGAACCTCGGGTTTGAGTACCTTGCCGCACTCCGGACAACGTATATTGAGGAAACTGCCGTCGATAATGGAATCGACCGTTTCTGGATGCTTTTTACAGTCAACGCGATCCGGAAGCTCCGCTTCGAACTCAGACTCACAAAAACAGGTTATTGTCTTTTTCATCATTTTCTCCTTTTACGGTCGCGATTATACAATGGTTGTCGTAATGCGTGCAAGGATCAGACTCTAAAATAATATAAAAAGTCACTGGAAAAGGCGAGTATGGTGAGAAGAACGATAATCACAATACCCACATATTGGTACCGGTAGACAAATCTCGATGTCAATTTCTTTTTAATCCTCATGATAACGGCGAGCACCACCTGTCCGCCGTCCACAACGGGAATGGGAAGGAGGTTCATCAACCCCAGCAAAATGCTGATGGCGCAGATAAACTCCAAAAAGCTTTTTATTCCGTCCCCGATTCCCACACTGAATCCCGAAACCGCCTGCTGGCCGATTGTCTCGGTGATACGGACCGGTCCCGCAAAGAGATCCGTGATATTCCGGACGCCTTTTGTCGCGATCGTCTCGACCGCCTTGACGATCACGGAAAAAACATACACCGTCTTGCCCACGCCCTGCACGAACGCCGTTGCGGGATCGACAGGCGGCGTATGAATGACCACTCCCTTGAAATCGATTCCAAGGGCGGCGATAAAAAAGGATGCGGATTCCGGTTGAATCGCCTCGTTATATTCGGGCGTGACGGCTGTATTGAAGACCTCCCCGTCCCGCTCATACGCAACAGCGAGTGTTTCCGGCCGGCCGCTCAATAGAGTACGCAGCGCAGCGCCGTGAGGAATCGTTGTCCCGTTGACACTGATAATCCGGTCGCCGGATTTGAGTCCCGCCCCGGCCGCCGGCCCTCCGTGCCGGAGGAATCCGATAACGGGATCGTACCACCCCCAGATACCGATCATCGGTCTCCCCGACTCTTCATTCGTTTCGGGGGTAACCGGAATAAACAAGACGGCATCACTCCCCTCCCTCGTGACCTCGAAGGTCATCGTCCTGCCTTCGCCGGCCAGAACAATCCGCTGAATATCCGCATAGGTGCCGACTTTTTTGTTATCGATTTCAGAGACGACGTCCCCTGTTTTGAGACCGGCTGAGGCCGCGGCCATAACGGGAGTTTCGGTTCCCGCAGGATATTCGGAAAAGAGAACGATCTTCGGGATCGTCGTATGAATATCCGTTCCGGCCATGGAAATGAACGAAAATAAAAGAATCGCGCAGAGAATATTTGCCAGGGGGCCCGCAATGACGATAAATATCTTGCGCGGGGTGGAAGCGGCCATGAAAGACCCCTCCTCTTCTTTTGCCTGTTGAAAATCTTCTTCGGTAAAATCGGGCTTGAACATTTCTCCTTTGAGTTTGCAGTAACCGCCGAGAAGAATCATCGAAAGCTGGTAGGTTGTCCCCTTGCGGGTAAATCCGACCAGTTTTTTTCCGAACCCGATCGAGAATGTTTCGACCCCGACCCCGCTGATTTTGGCGGCAATAAAATGGCCCAGTTCATGAATGAAAATAATGAAACTGAGTCCGAAAACACCGAAAATGATAATTAAAAGCAAATCCATACAACCCCTACCTGTCTGTTTCTGCAATGATTTCACGTGCGCACGTCCGTGCCCGTTTGTCTGTTTCCATGATTCCTTCTATAGAACCTACTATATTTTCCCATACAAGATCAAGCGTCTTCTCCACAATAACGGAAATCGCGGTAAACCGGATAGCGCCCCCGAAAAACGCTTCCACGGCCTCCTCGTTTGCCGCATTGTATACAACGGGATAAGGCATGCCCGCTTTGACGGCCCGATAGGCAAGGAAAAGCATGGGGTATTTATTTTCGTCGACCGGCAAGAACGTGAATTCGCTGCCGGCGAGATCGAGTGTTCCGAAACCGGATGCCGCGACATCCGGATAATGAAGGGCGTAGTGGATCGGCATCCGCATATCGGGTTTGCTTATCTGGGCAAAAAGACAGCCGTCGACCGTTCTCACAAGGGAATGGACCAGACTCTGGGGATGTATCACCACCTTGATTTTTTCAACAGGCATGCCGAAAAGGTAATGCGCCTCGATGATCTCGAGCCCCTTGTTTCCCATAGTTGCCGAATCGATGGTGATTTTCTTTCCCATATTCCACGTCGGATGTTTGAGCGCATCCCTCACCGTCACATCGGAAAGGCGGGAGACGGGAAGGTCGCGGAAAGCCCCCCCCGAGGCCGTAATGACGATTTCAGATACCCTGTTTTCCGGTATGCCGGCCAACAGCTGGAAAAGGGCAGAATGTTCGGAATCAACCGGAATGATTCGGGAGCCCTTTCCCCTCGCAAGATTGAATACGAGCGGCCCCCCCATAACGATCGTTTCCTTGTTTGCAAGCGCGAGATCCGCCCCACAGGAGATCGCATGAATG
Source organism: Spirochaetales bacterium (assembly GCA_016930085.1). Taxonomy (NCBI): domain Bacteria; kingdom Pseudomonadati; phylum Spirochaetota; class Spirochaetia; order Spirochaetales; species Spirochaetales bacterium. Next base: position 42,383 of record JAFGHO010000014.1, on the reverse strand, counting down.
GAAGGGATAAGACCGTTTGCACCGGCAATCCCGTTCACGACGATATCCGGCTCAAGCCGGACCAGCATTTCTCTCAAGCCGTCTTCACCCCGGTAGATCGTCCACGGACGCCCGTCACCGGAAGCATCCGGCCCGGACTGTCCGGTGACCGCAACGGCCGCGGCCCCGAACTCTTTCGCCTGCCCGAAGATCCGGCTGATGTTCGTGTGGCAGGACAGCCCCGCAACATGAAACGAGTGCCTGTCGCATCGGATCACATCGAGCGTGTTCTCTCCGATAGAGCCGGTGCTGCCGAGAATCACGACCTTTTTATTCTCCGATTGCTTCTGCATTGGTGCCCTGATCACTATGAGATAAGCGGATATATAAGGTAAAAAACCGGCGCGCTCAGAAGGAAGGAATCCACGGTATCGAGGATACCGCCCCTCCCCATCATGATAAATCCGGAATCCTTGAGATTTGCCGATCGTTTCATGGCGGATTCGAAAAGATCGCCGAAAATGGTGGTCAGTCCGATCAGACTGCCGAAAAGCATAACGTTGAAAAGATCCGCGGAAAACAAGTCCGGCACAAGAAAATAGAAAACAACCGCGGTCGCGATAGAACCGACAAATCCCGATATAAAACCCACCAGCGTTTTGTTCGGGCTTATCGCGAGATTGAGTTTTGTGGACTGGCCGAAAAACTTTCCGCATAGATAAGAGATGATCTCATTGCTGAATACCAGGCTTAAAAAAAACAGAAAAACACAGCTCGAATTCCTGAAAGCAAGCAGGCGAATCATATAGGTCATGAAGAGTCCCGGATAGATAAGGATAAACGAAGAGGATATGGCAAGGGGGATGATGCTGTTCATATTTTTTTTACGCACGGTAAAAATAGTTCTTATAAACATGGCCGCAAGGACAATGATAAGCCACTTGTAGGTAAGAGCATCATAGCCGGTAAGAAAAAAAACCTCGAAATAGGTGACAAGCGGGATTGTTACCGAGAGAATCGGGGCGCTGTATTTGAATGTGGGAATATGCGCCTTATCGAAAAAGTTCCGCACCTCGAACGCCCCGACAACGACAAAAGCGAGAATAAACAGAACGAGCGCGACAAAATGAAACCCGGTGATGACAAAAATAAAAAGATAAAGAAGCGGGAAAATAATGATTGCCAGTAATACGCGAAAAATAAATTTGTTCATTTTATATTGCCGAATCTTCTTTCTCTTTTTTGAAAATCTAAAATGGCGTCAATCAGGTCATTCCCGTCCCAATCGGGCCAGAGTTTCGAATCGAAATACAACTCCGCGTACGCGGTTTCCCAGATAAAAAAATTGCTCAGCCGCCGTTCACCGCCGGTACGAATCACAAGGTCAATAGGCGGCAATTGCGGATTATCCAGATGCGCTTCCAGATCGCCCGCCGTCAGCACGGGGATCTCACCCGGGATTGAATCGCGGGAGGCGTTTTGAAGCCAGCGGTTGCAGGCCCGCACGATCTCATACTGCCCACCGTAATTGACGGCGAGGTTGACGATAAGTCCCCCGAATGCTCTAGTATCTTCCGCAGCCCCTTTAAGCTCGTCGGCAACATATCCCGGAAGCCCCGGAATATCGCCTGAGTAAATGACCCTGATCCGGTGCTCCCGGTAAAAATCAAGCTCATTTCGAAGATGGTTTTTTACGAGCCGCATGAGGAAGGTTACTTCCTGCTGCGTTCTCTTCCAGTTCTCGGTTGAAAATGCATAAAGAGTAATACATTGTATACCGATATCCGCGGCCGCCCGGACTACCCGCTTTGCGGCCTTTAAGCCTTCCTTATGCCCGAATGTCCGTCGTTTTTTTCTCTGCCTTGCCCATCTCCCGTTGCCATCCATGATAACACCGATATGAAGCGGCAGCCGCGTGTGATCGAGTAACGTTTTTTCTTTCATCGATGCGTGGGTGACTCTTTCACCGTCTAAACTTCAAGAATTTCCTTCTCTTTTTTTTCCAGCAGATCATTGATGTCCTTGATGTATTTGTCCGTCAGCTTCTGTATCTCGTCCAATCCTCTTTTCGATGAATCTTCACTGATTTCCGATGATTTCTGCATCTTTTTAAGATCTTCATTTGCGTCCCGCCTGATATTTCGAATCGAAACCCTGCTTTGTTCCGCGATGTTTTTCGCCAGCTTGACCAGTTCCTTGCGGCGTTCTTCCGTCAGAGGGGGAATATTGATCCTGATAACCTTGCCGTCATTGTTCGGATTCACCGATAGTTCGGATTTGAGAATCGCCTTTTCAATTTCGGAAAGAACCGACCGGTCCCACGGCTGAATGACGACCAGACGGGCTTCGGGAACCGAAATCGTTGCCACCTGGTTAAGCGGCACTTTCTGTTCATAATAATCGACCTTGATCTTCTCAAACAGGGCCGCAGAAGCGCGACCGGTGCGTATGTTATTGAACTCCTCCCCAAGCGCATGAACTGCTTTTTTCATTTTGTCTTCCGCAGTATGCTTGACTTTTTCCATGTGTCTCCTCCTCTGTCAAAGACAATGAATGTCTGTGATGTTGATTATATCATTCCGAGCCGATTTTGAAGTAGAGATAATCCGTGATTTCGATATTACCGCCGACTTCCTTGCCGAGATCTTTCAGAACAGATGCTACATTTTTTTTCTCGTCCTTGACGAACGCCTGGTCTAAAAGACAGATATCTGCAAGATGCTTGTTCATTTTTCCCTTGACAATACCTTTGAGAACATTTTCGGGTTTTCCCGTTTTTTCCGCCTGTTTCATGAATATCTCTTCCTGTTCTTTCATGTATTCCTCCTCCACATTTCCTGCGGAAAGATAGAGGGGGGCAAAAGCCGCAACATGAAGCGCCAGATCAAAAGCGGTCTGCTTTACTTTTTCGTTTTCCTTCAGGGCCGGCTCCGATACTTTCAGCTTGACGATAACCCCGATTCTACCTTCACCGTGAATATACTGAACCAGCAGTTCATCCTGCCCTGCTTTTAAAACCTCAAAGCGCCTGAGAACAAGGTTCTCCTTGATCACTGCTATGACATCTTTCACACATGCTTCGAGTTCGTCCGAGGGGGCCGTCAATTTTTTATCGTTGATGATCGCTACGAGTTTTTCTCCAAGTGCGATAAAATCCTTGTTCTTTGCGACAAAATCCGTTTCACATGAGAGTTCCAGAAGGATTCCCATATCCGGTGAAACACGTGAAAAAATTCTTCCTTCATTTGTCGCCCTGTGGGCCCTTTTTTGCGCAGCGGCAAGACCCTGTTCCTTCAGATATTTTTCAGCCTTTTTGAAATCGCCGTTCGAGGTAACCAATGCCTTTTTACAATCCATCATTCCGGCACCGGTTGCTTCCCTGAGATTTTTTACATCCTGAGCTTTAATTTCCACGTTCTTTCTCCTATTCCTCGTAAAGTTTGTCGTCATCGAGCTGATTCTTGTCTATTTTGTTGACAATGGGTTCTTCAATCTCTTCCGCGGTTTCGTTTTTAACCTCTTTTTTGTGATCATCCTCTCCTTCATAATTGGAGTAATCCATATCGGTGAAAACCGCCTGGTCGTCGTCTTCTTCCGATGTTCCGATACTCGCGCCGACAGCCGCTTTTTCGACATTGTCGGTTTCGGTTTTTTCCTCACCATTTTCCGTTTCCGAATCCGCATCCTTGTCCGGGATAAAACCCTGCTTTTCAATAAGCGACGCGAACTCTTCATCTTCCCCTTCTTCTTTTTCTTCCTGAAGGGTTTCGATTACTTCAAGACCGACCTCGTTTTCCGCTTCGATCACCGCATTCGCGATAATCTGGGTAAAGAGGGTGATCGCCCGTATGGCGTCGTCATTGCCGGGAATGGGATAATCGATACCGATCGGATTACAATTGGTATCCACGATTGCAATAATGGGAATACCAAGCCGCCGTGCTTCGGCGATCGCGATCGCTTCCTTCCTGGTATCGATAATAAAGAGGATACCCGGAAGATCTTTCATTTCCTTGATGCCGTTCAGGTTTTTCTCGAGTCGCTGTTTTTCTTTCTGAAAGCGCGAGATTTCCTTTTTCGTGAGACTACCGAATGTCCCGTCGATTTCCATTTTCTCGATCTTTTTCAACCGGAGAAGGGATTTCTTGATTGTGAGAAAATTGGTGAGCATCCCCCCCAGCCACCTGTTGGTGATATAGAACATCCCGCATCGTTTTGCTTCCCGTTCTATGGCTTGCTGGGCCTGTTTTTTCGTTCCCACAAAAAGTACGGATTTCCCTTCGAGTACATTCTGCCTTACCACCTGATACGCTTCCTTGATTGCAGCGATGGTTTTCTGAAGATCGATAATGTGGATTCCGTTTCTTTCTGCAAAAATGTACTTTTTCATCCTGGGGTCCCATCGTTTTGTCTGATGGCCGAAATGGACACCCGATTCCAAAAGGTTTTTCATTGTTACAACTGCCAAATGTCGCCTCCAAATTATTAAAATCAGGAATTCTTTCGAATCCTTAAATTTCCGGAATCATATGTATAATAATAATATTATCCCGGAAAAATTTAATTACCCTGTCTCAACGAGAAGGAATAATTATTTTCTCTGAGCATGTCATAAAAATCGGATATTGGCAACCCCACTATGTTGCTATATGAGCCGTTTATCCATTCGACAAAGAAAGCTCCCCGCTCCTGGATTCGGTAGGCACCGGCAACACCCTGCCATTCTCCGGTTTTGATATAGAATTGTATCTCGATGTCCGAAAGCAGTTTGAACTTTACGGCACTCGTTACAACCCGTACAGCAACAGGATACTCATTTGAGGCGAGAAGGGCAATACCCGAAACCACCCTGTGTATCTTTCCCGAAAGCCTTTTCAGGATAGACGCGGCTTCATGACGATTTTTGGGTTTACCGATTATCTCTTTTTCCAATTCGATAAGGGTATCGACACCAAGCACCCATTTTCTCTTTCGCGTCGGAAGTCTGCGAGCCACATTTTCGACTTTTTTTTCAGCGCAACTGCCGGCAATTTCTTCGATTGTGCGGGCGATCACCGATTTTTCGTCAAACGCGGGCTTTATAACCCTGAAGGGAATATGAAGCCGACGGAGAATTTCCTTTCTTCGCGATGACCCGGACGCAAGAATAATCCTTTCCATCGGTCTATATCGTGAAAAACAGGATAATACCGGCTATCGAGCCGAGAATAGTTCCGGGATTTCCCCTGAACGAGACAGCGAGAACATAGAAATCAAAAAGCGTCAGCGGTTCATTCATGGTAAGGCTGAAATCCGATAATCCCGGCATGAGATGAATAATCCGTTCGAGCACCTCCCACGCGATGCTTCCAATAAGAAGCCCGAGAACAAGAAAAAGAAGAAAAAGTGTCTTGTTTTTCACGGTCAGTTTCATCGACGACTCCCTCCATACTTTTACACGAAAGCCGGGCATTATTGCAAGGGGCATATCCGTGTGCATGCCGTCTGTAAAAAATCCGGAGTAATGATCCTTGACATTTTTCTCTTTCTTCAATAATATTGCGGCATAGTGAAAATCAGCTTCCAAAGGCGCAGCTTTTTGGGGAAGTCGTTTTTTTATGCTAATGAGTCGTTTTCTTATATTAAACAAGGGCAATTAGCTCAGCTGGATAGAGCGCTGGCCTCCGGAGCCAGAGGTCGCAGGTTCAAATCCTGCATTGCTCGTCGTACAAATTATCCCCGTTTTCCTCATTCGAGGTTGCCTTGCAACCTTAATTGCAGTCAAAAAACTTGAATTCCGCCATAAAATACAATATAACAATAGTGAAGGAATTGATCGCATCGCATACTGTATCGAAGCCAATTCGATATTGCGCCGATATCGGAAAAGGAGGATAAAGTGGGCAGAATTGAGAATATGCTCGATAAAATAAACAAATACCTGAGAAACAAGGGAATCCCGGCGGTGAGACCGCCCATTGGAGACATCCATGAACTCTTCGAAAAATCACTCTATTCTGTCTGGCACCTCGAAGACAAGGACCAGCGTGAATCGATCGCAATCGAGATCGCTCAGGCTTTAAAGCCGTATTACGGCGGCAAAAAAATCGAAGACGCCCTTGACGAACTCATGGAAAAACTCAATTACAGGGAACAGCAGGCCGAAATCGCGGAAGAAAAACAGGAAAAAAAAGATGAACTCGAGCAACTCAAACAGCGAATGAAAAACCCCGATTACGTCCCGACCTTCGAAGAACTCATGAGGGTAAAGAAGGAAAAAGAAACATAACGAGGGGGCGTATATCCGCATCTAATTGGAAAGCATCGGGATATTCAACCGGAAAGCCAAAAAAAGATATTTCAGTTGTAACAAGGAGTTATGGTAATGGAAAAAAACGCCCTGTTCGATGCCGTCAAATTCGCGGTAAAAGCACATCATGGGCAATTCAGAAAAGGATCGATGCTCCCCTATATATTTCATCCCTTGAATGTCGGCAGGCTGCTCATCGAATACAATTATCCGATAGACCTGGTGATCGCCGGATTCCTTCATGATACGCTCGAAGATACGATGGTAACCGTCGAAGAGATCGAAAACACCTTCAATAAAAGGATCGCATTACTGGTGGAGAACGTATCGGAAAAAAACAAGGCATCATCATGGGAAAACCGCAAAACGGAAACACTGGAAAACCTCAGGTCCGCGGAGGCCGATGTTCTCGCGGTTGCCTGTGCGGATAAACTCGACAACCTAAGGTCGATGAAAAAAGATTTTCTGACTGCGGGGGAAGAACTCTGGCGACGATTCAATCGGCCCCGGGAAAAACAGGCATGGTATTACACCAGTCTCGCTTCAGTTTTTGAGGAAAGGATGAAGGGGATTTCCCCGTTTCCAATGGCGGCGGTGTTCATCCGGGAGGTCAAAAGTTTTTTCGTTCCGACCGTATAATCTCGGGGGAGGTCTTTTTATGAAATGGTCGTTGACAATGACGTGAGGAGGAACCCTATGACATGTGATACCGTCTACCACATTTTTCTATATATCGAAACCGGTTCGGCTGCCGTTGTCTGTATACTGCTTCTTGTCATTTCAGCGCCCTACGGAAGACACTACAGACCCGGCTGGGGCGCCGTGATACACTCACGAATCGCCTGGATTATCATGGAATCACCCGCTTTTCTTCTGATGCTTGCCTTCTTTGCGGCGGGAAAAGGCTATACACATATCATCTCCGTTTTCTTTCTATTACTGTGGCAGGCTCATTATGTTCACCGGGCACTGGTGTATCCTTTTCTGCTTGCACGGAATAAAAAAAATTTCCCGATTCTCATCGTTTTCATGGGTTTCTTCTTTAATATCTTAAACGGCTATATAAACGGTTATTATCTGTTTGTCATATCTCCGCCTTATCCCGTTTCCTGGCTCCTCGATATCCGTTGTATTATCGGATCGATCGTTTTCATGGCGGGATTTGCCATTCATCTCCATTCTGACAAGATACTCAGAGAATTAAAAAACGGCCGCGATAACGGCTATCGGGTCCCTTTTGGAGGTTGTTATCGTTATATTTCCTGCCCGAATTATTTTGGTGAAATCATCGAATGGACCGGATGGGCGGTTTTGACGTGGTCTGTGCCCGGTATGGTTTTCGCTTTATTTACCGCCGCCAATCTTCTGCCGAGGGCGCTCAGCCACCACCGATGGTACAGAAAAACGTTTCCCGATTACCCTCGGGAAAGAAAGGCTATTATTCCCTTTCTTCTTTAGCGCAGACAGGCAATGAACGATGATTGCGCGTTTTAGTATCGACCGCCGGCAGCCGGGGTAAAACTCATGCCTGTATACGGGACGGACGGATGACGAGAAAGGTATTACACATTGCCAAAACGGCACTCAGCGTGATCGTGATGCTGCATTGTTCGTTTTTTATTGTCGCATTCACTTATATTCACTCATATATTGCCGATAATCCGAAAACAACAGCCATCATGCATTTCCGCAGAAATCAGCATGGGTACACACTCAAGCCCCCAGCGTTCATGCCCCTCAACGAAATTCCCATCGATATGGTAAGCGCACTCATATTTATCGAAGATTATCATTTTTTCCGGCATTCCGGTATCGATATCGGATCGATCAAAAGGGCGATGGAAATAAACAGGCGGCTGGGATATCTTGCTTATGGGGGAAGCACCATCACTCAGCAGCTTTCACGAACCCTCTTTCTCAATCCCGATAAAAATTATTTCCGCAAGTACTGCGAACTATTGCTCGCCCTCGAGATGGAACTCATATTAACAAAAGAGCGAATTCTCGAACTATATTTCAATTACGCCGAGTGGGGCGGCAATTGCTATGGCATTGCCGATGCCGCTTTTTTCCATTTCCATAACGACGTTCATGATTTAACAGAGGAGGAAAAAGTCATCCTCCTCACTCTCCTGGCCAATCCGCTCGATTATGCGCCGGAAACGGTGGTTGCCGATACAATGATGAAAGCCCGTCACGATGCGATTGAGGTATTTTTTGAAGAGATGAAAAAAGCCCCCCCGCGTTTCAAATCACAGATACGTGTCATTGAATAATCCGATACATGCCGCTTCGAGCTTCCACGAAAGGGGAGGATCGATGTTACATGTATCCGTATGTATCGAGATATTCATACGTATTCAGATATTCGTACGAAACGCCCTGACCAAGCCAGATATCCTGGGAAATCGTCCATGAGTATGTTTTCCCCAGAACAATCTTCAGGGACTCTTTTACATTGACAAGCTGATTGCCGACAAAAATATCGGCCTTCAGATCGAACTCGCCGCCCGGTATATTCACGGATACCCGATTGCCGGGAAGGATCGTCCTGCCTTTGAGAAGATCGGGCCCCCAGCCACTCTCCCCGCCGAGCTTCGCATAGAGGTGCTGTATTTCATAAGGAGAATTATTCTCGACTTCAAGGGTGGTAAAATATTCTTTTTCCGGCGGTTCCAATGAAAGACAGGTTGAAAACAGTAGAATCGTACCAATGACGATAAAAAACGTTACCCGGTGCCTTGACATTATTTCACCTCCTGCCGCAGTTTTTTTCTATATTATTATATAATAGTGTAGGTCGAATAACCGGCGAAGTCAATATTTCTCTTTGATATTCGTACATCGTTGTTCCCGGTTTATGCGACTGTCATACAATACACGACCGCCATCACACGGTGCATCACGAATACGATAACGTAGAAGAAACCTCCTAATTTTTTTTCTTGCATTTCAAAATGCCCTATGGTATAATTTGGTACCGGTATGTAAGTAAAATAAATGAAGTTAGTAAGGAAATTTACTTATAAAAGGCGTTTTCTTTTATAAGTACGGAGGAAGCCAAAAATCGGAAGGTAAATTTAAAAAAGGAAAGGAGACAGGACATGAGGAGGTCTCCCAAGCAAAAACTGGTTGAAATCTTGCTTGTCGAAGATAGCCCCGGTGATATTCGCCTTACCATCGAAGCGTTGAAAGAAAGCCGTATTCCAAATAATATGAGTGTGGTCAAGGATGGCGTTGAAGCGCTCGCCTTTTTACGAAAAGAGGGAAAATACTTCAATTCACCGAGGCCGGATTTTATCCTGTTGGACCTTATGCTTCCCAAAAAAGACGGTCATGAAGTGTTGAAAGATATCCGTTCGGACACATCATTAAAAAACATCCCTGTCGCCATCCTTACCTCATCGGAGGATGAAGGCGATATTCATAAAGCATATAAATATCTGGTCAACGGTTATATTGTCAAAAAAGCGGATATCAAGGAGCTTGCCCGCTGTATCGAACATTTCTGGGGATTCTCGGGACTGACAAAAACCGATATGCCGTTGCGCGCGGCGCCCAAAATCAAAAAAAAGGTCGTAGTCAAAAAAAGGAGGCTGATAAAACCTCTATAATAATCTACCGGGCAACCCGCCTTTTTTATTCCGCACATTCCCCTGCGACAAAACGTCGATATATATCATTTTGTTATAAACCCGATAGACAGGCCCGGGAAACCTCATGACGCCTGTTTCCAGCACGACACGGCCCGGACGAACTCCTTTGTATCATCACTGTCGACAACCGAATGCGTGAGGGTGAGTCGGTATTCATCCGTATTGCCTTCGTCCCCGCCTGTCTTGCAGACAACATCTTCTCCGTAACGGGCTTCCCCGACATAATTAATATCGAAGAATTCGATGACCCGGTTTTCTCTCAAATACACCGGCAGCGAATCGATAATCCACCTGATATAACTCACGCTGTTGACATGGCCGTTGATATCGGTATCACTGTGATTTATGCGGAACGAGGTTTTCCGGCACGACCCATGAACGGCATCGAGTTTTTTCAGGCGATCCCCGTCTCTATCCCCGCCGATAATGATATCCCGGACAAGTGGAAGCGAAGGGACCGGCCTGCGGGAAACGAGATCGATCGCCAGCCAGGCACTGTATGCCCTGCCGACAACCTCCTTTTGTTCGCTTAAAAAAAGAAAATTCCTCAAGGCAAAAAGCTTTTTTACCCCCGACGGCCAGGTCTGAATTGTCAGTTCTTCCCCGGCATGAGGATACCTTGTAATCTGTACGTGAAAACGGGCGAGCATCCATGTAAGCCCCCTTTTCAAGAGGGTCGGAATATCGAGTGAAAGGAGACGGGCATGGTTATTTGCCGCCTCGAGGATATAATGACTCAACGAAACAAACGACAGGTACCGCTCATTGTCGCTTTCAAAAAAACGGACACGAAAAGTCTCCTCAAAAACTCCCTTCTCGGCCATATTAAATCGTCACCGTATCACCGATATGGGGGACAACCACTTTTTTCATGCCGTGCCCGCGAAGACTCTCGGCAAACGCCAGTGACGCATCCTCATCGCCGTGAACGATATATGTTTCAGCCGGCAGCTGCCTGAACCCGTCGACCCATGCCAGCATCTCCTTCCTGTCGGCATGAGCACTGAATCCGTTTATTTTCTCGACACGGGCCTTGAGAGAGTATTCTCTGCCGAGTATTCTCACTTCGGGTTCCCGTTCGACCAGACGTTTCCCGAGAGTATACGGAGCCTGCCAGCCGACGATAAGAATGGTGTTTGCGGGATCTTCCACATTATTCTTCAGGTGATGGAGTATTCTTCCGGCCTCGGCCATGCCGCTTGCGCTGATTATCACGGCCGGCTCCTCAAGCCGGTTGAGTGTTTTTGATTCGGCGACGGTTCGTGTGTAATGCATCATCTCGAATCCGAATGGATCGCCCTGTCTGTCGTCGATAAGGACCTGATAAGCCTCGTCGTCGAATGCCTCGGGGTGAAGGCGGTAAATACCCGTTGTATCGATCGCAAGGGGACTGTCCACATAGACCGGAAGCCTGCCGGAGATCTTTTTCTGCCGCACCAGTTCGCGAAGCGAATAAACCAGTTCCTGGGTACGGCCGACGGCAAAAGCGGGAACAATAACTTTACCGCCGTTTTTGCATGTCGAATTGATGATCGATTCCAGTTTTTCACTTGCGATATCCCCCGCTTCATGCTCCCTGTCGCCGTAGGTACTTTCCATAATAAGGACATCGGCTTTTTCTATGACCGTCGGATCGCGGAGAATAGGCCTGTCCGGCCGGCCGAGATCGCCTGAAAAAACAAGCCGCACATCTTTTTTTTCCTCCCTGTCCTCGATATCGAGGACGACGATCGCAGAACCGAGAATATGTCCTGCATCAAAAAAGGTTAGGGTCACCCCGGGCATGATTTCCCTCGGCCGGTTATACGCAAGGGCGAGGAAATATTTCAGACTTTCAATCGCGTCTTCCGTTGTATATATGGGGGTCAAAAGCTCTTCACCGTTTTTTTCACGCTCTTTATTGACATATTCGATATCTGATTCCTGTATATGTGCACTGTCCTTGAGCATCAACATACAAAGATCGCGCGTGGCATACGTACAGACGATATCGCCCCTGAATCCGTTTTTTACGAGATTGGGAAGATTGCCGCTGTGGTCGATATGGGCATGGGAAAGTATGCAGAGATCGACTTCCTCTGCAGCAAACGGGAGGTCTATATTTCGCCTGTAACTTTCCATCCGGTGTCCCTGAACGAGACCGCAATCAAGGAGTATATTCTTCCCATTAATCCGAAGCATATGTTGTGAACCGGTTACCGTTCTTACCGCACCAAAAAATTGTATCTTCATGACTTATCTCTCCTCTCCTCTTCGTTAATCCGCATGATTACAGTATAAAAAAAACAGACCGTGAAAACCATATCATACATACTATTTTTAAAATCCCTGAACGGTTTTCCCGTGAGACCGATATTTTTCACTTACATTTTTTCACCAAAATAAATTCCAGCCCATTCCCAGCGGCCGTCGATTTCAGGATCTGTTGGAAAATCCACCCGTCTAAAATAAAAAAACCAGGTGGTTACCATATACGACCAGTGCGTCGTCCTCAAATATGCTTCATTTGAATTGGAGTCGATATCGAGTTGAGTATCGACCCTGACATCCGACGAATAGAGAAATGTGGCGAGATTAAAATATCGAGCCCGTGTTTCATCGTAATTTTTTTGTTCCCAATTCATGGCAAAAAAGTTCACCTTGGCCTTGTATCGTTCGAGTTTACGGGCATTCTTTGTCGCAATCGCGTTTTTAATTTCATCGACAAGAAAATCAAGATCTTCGACAGTCCAGTTTCTGTAATCCGAATTGTAAAAATCTATTTTCTTTTCGATATCTTTATACACATCTTCGAGACCGGGTATTCTGGTGTGGGGCTGCTTGAGAAACTTTTCATATGTCTGGATTGCCTGGGACCATTCTCCCACCTCTTCATAGGTCTTCGCAAGCGAAAAATAGATTTTCCCCTTGTCATCGACCTGGTCTTCAAAGCGCGACAAGAGTTCTTTATAATATTCGAGTCGCGATTCGGCATCCTCCCCATAGGTAAGAAGCTTGGTAATACAGCGAAAATGAATATTACTTCCATTCACGACAAGATCGGGATGATTTTTCAGTATCCTTTTATAGTAATGCATGGCAAACGGAAGGGCTCCTGAGTCTTCGTATGATTCCGCCACGAGAAGCAGATAATATGAATTATAAGGATCGAAAGGATTCCTTTCGACATAATTCGTGAGAAATATTATCTGTTTGTTTCTGTCATTGTTTTTCATGAGTATTTGCGATATCTGCTTAACGATGACATACCGGATTTCATCCTTTTCCTTATAAAGTAATGAAAAGAGTTTTTTGAGTTCATTATCCTGTTTATAGTTTCCCGTAAAGAAATACGGGTCGTACGTTCCGCATCCGGTCACCGCCGCGATAATCAGAAAAAAGACGGTGCAGAGGGATATGAATCTTCGTATTGTCGTCCTCATAAACGCAAGTTTACCATAAACCGGATGGCTTGTTCAATTGTTCGTCCTGTAATTCCGCCTTTTCCCGTACGGTATCTCTCCTCGAGGGGATATTCCCTTATCTGTATGAAACAATTTTTTACGATCCCTTGATTATTTATTGAATCTGTGTTGTAGTTATGACCGTGAGTATGATAAACAAGCGATATCTATCGGGGAACAGGTGATATGGATGGTTCACATATCTCGAAAAAACACGATTCCCTGATCGTCCCCGACAATCCGGCGATACCATTTATCCGCGGGGACGGCATCGGGGGTGATATCTGGGCGGCGGCGGAGAGGGTTTTTGACGCTGCCATCGAAAAGGCATACGGCGGCAAACGATCGATCCGGTGGCTGGAGGTCCTTGCCGGAGAAGCCGCGTACCGGAAAACGGATCAATGGCTTCCCCGGGAAACAATCGATTCGTTTAAGGAATATATGGTCGGTATAAAAGGTCCCCTTACGACCCCGGTGGGAGGAGGATTCAGGAGTCTCAATGTCACCCTCAGGCAGGTTCTTGATTTATATGTCTGCCTGAGACCCGTCACCTATTACGAAGGGGTTCCGTCTCCGGTAAAACATCCCGAACTCGTTGATATGGTTGTTTTCCGGGAAAACACCGAAGATGTCTATGCCGGGTTCGAAGTCAAGGAGGGAACGGAAGAAGCCGGGAAATTGCTCGCATTCATGAAAAATGAATTACATTGGGATATCAGGAAAGATTCGGGAATCGGTATCAAACCGATGAGCAGATCGGGGACGGAACGCCTTGTCAGGGCGGCGATCGATTATGCACGCTCATACGGCAGGAAAAGCGTTACCTTTGTTCACAAGGGGAATATACAGAAATACACGGAAGGGGCTTTTCGTGACTGGGGATATGAATGCGCAAAACGGGAGTTTGCCGGCAAAGTGATCACCTGGGACGAAATTCGGGACGACACGATTCCGGAAGGGAAAATTCTCATTCAGGATACGATCGCCGACATTTTTCTCCAACAGGTGCTTACACGGCCGACGAATTTCGATGTTATCGCGACAATGAACCTGAACGGTGATTATATTTCCGACGCCCTTGCCGCACAGGTCGGTGGTATAGGAATAGCGCCCGGTGCAAATATCAATTTCGACAACGGCTATGCCATTTTCGAGGCGACACACGGAACCGCGCCAAAATACGCGGGAAAAAATATGGTCAATCCGAGTTCGATCATCCTCTCCGGAAAGATGATGTTCGATTATATCGGCTGGCGAGAAGCTGCGGATCTCATAGAGAAAGGAGTACGAAAATCAATTTCCCAAAAACAGGTCACCTATGATTTTGCCCGGTTAATGGATGACGCCGAAACGGTCTCCACCTCCGGGTTCGGTGACAAGATAATTGATAACATGTGATTATGAAAGACGAACCAAAATACCCGAATAAATATCTCATTATCGGCGTCGTCACGTTTATTATCGGCAGTCTTTTCCTTATGTGGACACAGGGGTTTTTACCCTCATTCGAAGCACTCTGGCCGCTTCCCCTCATCATATTCGGAATGCTTCTTATTTACCTTGTTATATTTCAGCAAAGGCGGGATGTTTATATCATCATCGGCATGATTCTCTCTCTTAGCGGTATTTTCTTTTTGTTGATGAATGTCATTCCTGAAAAAAATCTCGTAAAAATATGGCCCGCCTTTATGCTGATAACGGGAATTTCATTAATTCCCTATGCATTCAGAAAAAAACAGGAGAAATTCCGGATCGCCATCATTATACCTTCCTTAAGTATCATTATCCTCTCCTGTATCTTTTTTCTTTTCAGCCTTGATATCATGCGTTTGAGTTTTCAGGAATTCGTCTCACTGTGGTGGCCGGTTCTCATCATTATACTCGGCCTTTCGTTTATTGTTCTCTATCATTACAGTAAAAAGAGAAAACCGAACAAAAAAAGCACGTGAGGGCTTTTATCACCCAGAATCCATGACCTCCGGTTTTTATGTTACGGGAATTCCGTGCCATACTTGCCATAATCGCACAAATTTAATATACTCTCCTTTATCCGGTTTATCAATCATGACCGATAAAAACGAGGAGAGTAACATGCCGACATACGAATACGAATGTAAAGAATGCCGATTCAGATTTGAAAAATTCCAGAGCATCAAGGATGAACCCCTCTCTGTCTGTCCGAAATGCAAAGGATCTCTCAGGCGTCTTATCGGGAGTGGTTTGGGAATCATTTTTAAGGGAAGCGGTTTTTATTCGACAGACTACAAGAAATCGTCCTTTCAAGCGGACTCGGGAGACAACAACTCCTCTCAAAAAAAGAACCCGGAAAAAAAATCAGATACGGAAAAAGCGAAGGCCGCAACATAGAAGAAACGCAATACCCTCTCCGTTATCTATCGCCGGGCATTGCGTTTCATTCTCCGGTAGTTTTCACTCGACAACGGCATCGATGACCTCATCGGTATCTCCCTGCGATCCTTCGCCTGCATCGTTCGTATCCGCCTTCTCATCGACATCGGAAGGTTTGTATATCTGCCTCAAATATTCGATATCAGAAATCAGGAGTTCGATTTCATCAAGAAGCTTTTTTAATTCAAAGGCAAAGGCATTGTCTTTGTAACGGTCGTTTCCAAGGACGTCCTCGATTTCATTCTTGTAGGCTTCGAGCTGCGTCGCCTTGTCCATAATTTCCTTTAATTCTTTTTGGGGGAAACTCGACTGGTTCTGTAATTTCTCCCTCAATGCGCCGATTATTTCCATACTCCCGTAATAATCGTCATAAAGCCGGGATGCAACCGCGATATCGGTCGAATTAGGTGAAATGATATTGAGACCGCCGGTGTTGATATAAAACTCCTTATCAAGATCATCATATACCACCTTGAGCCAGTTTTTATCCGCGAGTTGTTCGAGGATGATGAGGAGATCCATCATTTTATATTTTTTATCTTTTATCCTGCTTTTATCCATATCATCCGGCTGCATATAAATGTCGACATCGGAAAGGAGTACTCCCTTGTTCGCGTCCGGCACGATAATACTGGCACTTACCCACCCGATATCATCATTGAACCTCTTTACCTGATAATAGTTCTTCGTATCATTATAGACGAACCCAAGCCACTTTACTTCCTCTCCCCTGTACAGGTCTTTGTCACCCACTTCCGACCACATCCGCCACCATTTCTTCAACACTTCATCCTTGTACCATTCCCTGTAATAGCCGGCGCTTTGAAGCTTTGCATCGGCAATGACCACCGCATCCGTGGCCTTTGCGGATTTGAAAATGAGATGGCCTTTTTGAACATAGCCGGTATCTTCTCCCGTTCTGATCCTGTACCATTCGGTTTCAACGGGGTTCCCTTCCGGATCCTTTGTTTTCTCCACCTTCGGATTATCCTTATTGAGGCAGACGACATTTTCGAAACAACTCAGCATGGCGATCACCTCCCCTTCTTTCGGCTCTTTATAGACGGGAGTGAATCCGACTGTCCGTAAAATTACCAGAATATCCTTCTGCTTTGCTTCAATCTTGTTTCGATCGTCCTTTTTCAGGGTCGGATCGATGGTAACGATTTCATCGGGAACAACATACATCTGCAATGCTTCATTCAGTTTATAATACTCGGAAATCACGACATCCGCATTATCGTCCCCTTTTCCCAGAATATAGGTATCGAATAATGCCTTGGGAATATATTGTGGAATCACGTCCACGACAGTCATCGCGGCGGTTTCCGTTCCGCCCCCCGTATCACAGCAGACCATACCTGTTACTGCCGCAACAAAAAGTAATAAGCCGCATATATTTCTCGACGACATGTTGCTTTTCCTCCTTGGACATGAATTGGTATCGAATATCAAGCATATACTATATCAGTATAAACCCGTTTTGCAAAGAAAAAATCTACTCCTTTTTAAGCTTTTTACCCCTCTCCATTGAAACAAGACCGCTTCGAGCAAGTTCGATAATCGTATACGGAGAAAGGAGGGCGATAAAATCGTCAATCTTTTCACTCGTCCCCGTTATCTCCAGAATCATCGTGCTTTGCCCCACATCCAATATTTTTGCCCGGAATACATCCGCTATCTGGAAAATCTCCCCCCGCTGCGATGATTTGGCATTGATTTTTATCAGTGAAAGCTCCCTGTTAACGGAGGGGAGATAGGTAATATCCACGACCTTGATGACATCGACTATTTTATTCAACTGCTTTTTAATCTGCTCCATGATCATATCATCACCGATACAGACGAGGGTGATCCGCGAAACGGTAGGGTCCGACGTCACGCCCACCGTAAGGCTTTCGAGATTATATCCCCTTCCGGAAAACAGTCCTGCGATCCTGGCAAGTACGCCCTGATGGTTTTCGACAAGCAAATAAAATGTGTGTTTCATTTTCATTTCTCCTTTCCTAACAGCATCTCATTGATTCCGGCCCCGGGTGGAACCATCGGAAACACATTCGATTCCCTCGCGATGATAAAATCGATAAATACCGGTTTATCCTTGGATTTTCCGGCTTCTTCGAGTGCCGGCTTTATCTCTTCCGGCTTCGTCACCCGCATGCCGACGGCGCCGTACGCGTCGGCCAACTTGACAAAATCGACCGTGTAAAGATGACACCATGAACCGGCTTTGCCTTCGCAATGAAAGGGGCACTCGGGCCTTCTCATGAGACAGGTGGCTGCGTACCGTGAATTCTTGAAAATCTGCTGCCACTGCCGAACCATCCCGAGGTAACCGTTGTTCAGAATGGCGACAATAACCGGAAGCCCTTCCTGGACCGCGGTCGCGAGTTCCTGGATATTCATCTGTATCGAACCGTCGCCGGCGATATCGATTACCTTTTTATTCCTGTTTCCCATCTGGGCCCCGATCGCGGCGGGAAAACCATATCCCATTGTCCCGAGTCCGCCGGAAGTGAGAAATGTCCTGGGCTTCGTGAAATTGTAATAGAGAGCGGCAAACATCTGGTTCTGGCCGACTTCCGTGGTAATGATCGCCTCAGGGAATATCTCGCTGATCTCCTTCACGACTCGCTGCGGCATGATTTCCTTTCCTTCTTCATCGGGTAGCGGATAATCCTTTTTCCAGCCTGAAACAATCTCCCGCCATTCGTCGATATCCGCGGGATGAAGAAGCGGCATGAGTTTTTCGAGGACCTGTCGCGCATCGCCGACAATCGGAATTTCGACCGTGACATTTCTCGCGATAGTGGCCGGATCGATATCGATATGGATAATTTTCGCGTGAGGCGCAAACTTGCCGAGGTCCCCGGTCACACGGTCATCGAATCTGGTGCCGATTCCGATGATGAGATCGGTCTCCGTCATGGCCATATTCGATGCATATGTGCCGTGCATTCCGACCATGCCAAGATAGAGGGGATGATCGCTCCGGATCGCCCCGATCCCCATCAACGACGAAATCGTCGGTATTTTCGTTTTTTCGACCACTTTCCTGAATATCTCCGACGCGCCCGAGATATGAATCCCTCCGCCGATATAAAATACCGGTTTTTTTGAAACCTTGATCGCCTCCGCTATTTTCTTGATCTGACCCGCATGGCCCACATAAACGGGATTATAGCCGCGTATCGAAATGGTCTCCGGATACTCGTCATCGAGCTGTTCGTTTACCACATCTTTCGGAAGATCGACGACGACCGGTCCGGGTCTTCCCGAATTCGCGATAAAGAACGCCTCTTTTAAGGTCTGGCCGAGGTGGGCCCTGTCGTTGACCAGGTAATTATGCTTTGTCACCGGACGTGATATACCGACCATGTCCGCTTCCTGGAACGCATCGTTTCCGATCATCGGCCGGATTACCTGACCGGTAAGAAGAACGATAGGGACAGAGTCAAAATTCGCGGTCGCCAGTCCCGTAATCGTGTTGGTGGCCCCGGGACCACTCGTGACAAGGCAGACGCCGGTTTTCCCGGTCGACCTCGCATAACCATCAGCGGCATGAACGGCACCCTGCTCGTGACGGGTCAGAACGACATGAATCGATGGCTCATGATAGAGTTCGTCGAAGATGGGAATGACCGATCCCCCCGGATAACCGAAAATCACCTCGACCCCTTCCTTTTTCATCGCTTCGATAATGAGTTTTGCACCTGTTTTTTTCATCTTTGCCTCCTTTGCCTCCATAAAAAAATAAAGCCGTTCCCCAGAAGGAGAACGGCCCTTTTAACCTTATTTCCGGTTACAATTCCTTACCTTCTAAGGATTCACAAACGGCCCCCCACGGGCCACGACTACAACAACGACGAGTACTGAAACCGAAAGTATTGAATTGTATCCCGATATTCTCATATCCATTACATAGTAGCGGCAAATTGAAAATATGTCAAGCCACGGGCAAAAAAAAAACCACAACCGCTTCACGGTTGCAGCCGGTTGCTTTCATTATCCGGTCCCGGCAGGAGCTTTCCCCGTATGACAACGCAGGCAGGATCCAAGAATATACTGTATTGAAGACTAATATTCAGCAAAACATCATGGCCCGATGAGGAACGTTGTCTGCCGCGGTGCAACGCCGTCCCGCACCCGGTTCCTTACGGTTTTTCACCCCCCTCTTTCGGCGCGAAGTGGGAGAACTCCATGGCAAATGTCGCCCGGCCCTGTGTCGTACTCCTCAAGGAAGTCGAGTAACCGAACATTGCGGCAAGCGGCACCTCCGCACGAATGTGTTCGGTGGTCGGTCTGCTTTCATGACTGACGATCGTCCCCCCCCTGCCGTTCAGATTTCCTATCACTTCACCGACGAATTCGTTCGGGGTCATGACATCGACTTTCATGATCGGTTCCAGGAGGATGGGTTTCGCCTTTCTGCATGCCGCATCAAAACCAAGGGATCCCGCCGCCTCGAATGCGAAAAGAGAGGATGTGGCAGGATTGAAGGCCGCGTCATCGAGGGTGACCCCGATATCGATCGTCTGATACCCGTACATGATACCCGAAGAAAAGGCCCCGGTTACGCCCCGTTTCGCGGCTTCGATAAACTGGACCGGCAGTTTGTCTTTGGAGACCAGCGAGGTAAAGGTATTGCCGCTCCCCCGGGGAAGTGGCCGGACGGAAAGAGTGATTTCCGCGGTGTTGTCCTTGCCGCCTATCGTTCTGTGAAATTTCTCCGTATGAACGGCGGCTTTTGAAATCGATTCCCTGTAGGAAACCTGCGGTTTACCGACCCGCGCGTCGAGTTTGAAATCGCGAATCAGCCTGGTGACAATGACATCGAGATGAAGTTCCCCCATCCCGCTGATAAGCAACTGCCCGGTTTCGTCGTTTTCCTTTATAATAAAAGTCGGATCTTCCCTTTCGAGGATTTCGAGGGTATCTTTCAGCTTTTTACGATCGGAGAGTGTTTTCGGCTCGATCGCCACCGATATCACCGGTTCGGGGAAATGCATGGTTTCGAGCAATACGGGGAAATTTTCCGCACCGATGGTGTCCCCTGTCTGGCATAACTTGAAACCGATCACGGCGGCAATATCACCCGCGGAAACGGAATCAAGCTGCGTCGATTTGTTTGAATGCATACGAAGCAGCCGGTTGACCCGCTCCCTCTTTTTTTTATTGATATTGAAAACCGTCGCCCCTTTTTTTATGGAACCGGAATACATTCTGATAAAATTAATGCTTCCCGCTTCCCTATCCGTCTGGATTTTGAAGACGAGCCCGAGCGGGTGACCGTCTTCACTGCAAACGACCTTGACCTCTTTTTCGCTTTTTGCATGGCGGCCGATGTACGCGGGCATTTCATCCGGGGAAGGGAGGTAATCGATGACCGCATCAAGAAGGGGTTGTACGCCGATATTTCTCAACGACGCCCCGCAAAACACCGGAACGATTTTCTGATTCAGGGTCGCCTCGCGTATCGTCTTCTTTATCAACTCCACAGGCACTTCCCTGCCTTCGAGAAAAAGCTCTGTAAGGGTATCGGAAAAAGGAGAGATCTTATCAAAAAGGGCCTCACGCCACTTATCAGCCTCTTCTTTTCTCGATCCGTCGATATCGGAAACCGACATCGACGTTCCAAGATCGGTCTGATTCCATCGTATCTCTTTCATGTCGATCAGGTCGACGACACCTTCGAATGCAGATTCTTTCCCGATGGGAATCTGCAGGGGAACCGGAACCGCCCCGAGTTTTGCGACGATTTCCTCCAGCACCTCGTAGAAGTCCGCCCCGATCCTGTCCATTTTATTTATATAGGAAATGCGGGGGATATGGTAGGTATCCGCCTGATGCCAGACCGTCTCCGACTGGGGCTCGACCCCCCCGACCGCGCAAAATATTGCGATCGCGCTGTCGAGTACCCGTAATGAACGCTCCACTTCGGCGGTGAAATCCACATGACCGGGTGTATCGATGATATTGATCTGATGATCCCGGTAAAAACATGTGGTTGACGCCGATGTGATGGTAATTCCCCGCTCCTGCTCCTGTTCCATCCAGTCCATCGTCGCCTCACCGTCGTCGACCTCGCCGATCTTGTAACTCTTCCCCGTATAATAGAGAATCCGTTCGGTGGTCGTCGTTTTTCCAGCATCGATATGGGCCATGATTCCTATATTCCGAATTGTATTTATTTTATCCATACTACCTCATTTTAAACACACAATAATAGCATAAAGGAAATTCATGCGGAAGCTACTTTTTTTGTTTATCGGAGTTTTCGATAACGAAATAAACTAATCCGCCCCACACCAATATAACGGTTCACGAGTCCCCGGACGCATTCACCACCTCATCCGTTGCCGCCGTATTTGCGCCGATCGTCCCACCGCAGGGGACCGTTTGAAATTTCCCGCTTTATATATATAAATGTTATTCACCGGAAAATCAAGACAATCCTGCCGTTCCGTCTCTGTTTTTTATTTTTATCACTCCTTTTGCTTGACTTTGAGCATAACACCCCGTATAATCATAAAAAAGGTGCATATCCTTGGGAGGGGAACATGGCCGAACAGCTTATCGTTAAAAATCTGCCTTTTATCCGGGTGCTGCCGGCATGGGCGCAGGAATTATCATATAAATATCTCTCAAAAACGGCAAATCTGTATATCATTTACGGTAATATCATGGACTTTCTTCCCCATAAAATGAACGAAGGGGAGTTCAATTTCGTTAAAATACAGGATTATATATCGGATGTCCTTTTCGGCAACAGGGATATTATCGCATTCTATGACCGTTCATCCGGCATCTCATTTTGCACACAGGAAATGAAACAAGCGTATCTTGAAATCATGAAACAGGGCAACGGCGATACCCCGCCCCAGACACTGCTTTCACCGAATCCCGTCAAAGCCTTTCGCTATCTTGAAAAATATTTCTACATGAATATGTCGAAAAAACTCAGAATCGTCCTCATCATCGACTACGCGGAGACGATTCTTCCGAATGCCGATATATCGAATTATTCCGATGAAGACCGATTCTGTCTCGTCACCCTCAACCGGTGGGCTCATGACCCTATTTTTACAAAGGGCGACATTTCCATTATTCTGCTGACGGAAAATCTCGGTGATTTGAGTCCGCGTATCGTCCGGGCGCCCGTCACCATCAAGGTTAATATACCGATTCCGGACGAAAAGGTACGGTGCAGCTTTCTCCATTTTCTCCAAAGGCAGGACAAGCTGCTGGTGAATGAAAAACTCTCGATTAATGAGTTTGCCCAGAGTACCTCCGGATTGAATCTGGTCAACCTCAATCAACTCGTTGCCGAATCGTATCAGGAAAACCGTGAAATAACCATGAATTATCTCAGGAAAAAAAAGAAAGAGATAATCGAATCGGAGGCGATCGGTCTGCTCGAGTTCATTGAATCCGAACATGACCTTACCATGGTTTCAGGGCACGATTTTGTCAAGAAACGGTTCAAAAGCGCCGCAAAGGCGATAAAGGACGGCCGTTTCGATGTCCTTCCCATGGGATATCTCATCGCCGGCCCGGTCGGCACGGGGAAGTCCTTTATGGTCACCGCTTTTGCCGGAGAGATCGGTATACCCATCGTCAAGTTCAGGAACTTCAGGTCAAAGTGGCAGGGCGTCACGGAAGCGAACCTGGAAAAGTGCCTCAACCTGCTCAAGGCAATGGCCCCGGTAGGGGTGATGATCGATGAAGCGGATGCCTTTCTCGGAGACAGAAACCAGGAAGGTGATTCCGGAACGAGCAACAGGATTTTCGCCCAGATCGCTTCGTTCATGGGCAATACCGAATACCGCGGTAAAATCATCTGGTTCCTCATTACCTGCCGGCCGGACCTGCTTCCCATCGACCTCAAACGCCAGGGACGGGCGGAAGAGCACCTTGCCCTCTTCTACCCGGAAACGGTGGATGAAAAGCAACACCTTTTCCAGACCCTGATTAAAAAACTCAACCTCCGTATCCAGAAAGTGAATATCCTGGACCTCTTCCGCCGTTACCGTTTCGATTTTTCCGGCGCCGATCTCGAATCGGTCCTGATCCGGGCAAAACTCCTCTCGGCGATGCGGGGGCATGTTTTTATCACAAAAGGAGATCTGGAGGAAACTATCGGGGATTTCGTTCCGCCGGCCTATCCCCATGAAATCGAACTGCA
Source organism: Spirochaetales bacterium (assembly GCA_016930085.1). NCBI lineage: Bacteria > Pseudomonadati > Spirochaetota > Spirochaetia > Spirochaetales > Spirochaetales bacterium. Next base: position 18,422 of record JAFGHO010000014.1, on the reverse strand, counting down.
GAACCTTGTCGCCGTTCTTGAATGCACGAGCAGGGAGATGGTCCCCAAACGATTCCAGAACCTCGACCGTGCCCACCTGGTGAATGAAATCAAGGAATTGAAGATTCTGCTTGGCGAGAAGGTATAGCGCTATTTTTACGGATAGATGGTTCACGAATTACGATGCTGTCGCGCCCGGCCGGTTTGTGGTATCACCTGTATTCGAGAAACCCGGATGAAAGCGTTTCCGAAGGCTCAAGATCATTCGACCTTCGCGAATTTGATTCCCCACACGGGAACATAAAAGAAATACGCCTGCGAAGGCCATGACGGAAAGAGGTTCAGAATAGACTGAATACCGCCGAAACAGGTCAGTTGAAGCCAGTCGGAAATAAAAAAGCCCGCCTCGATGTGCGCCTCACCGATGACGGCGATGTGGCCCGCATCACGCCCGATATTCGAGGACGTTACGCCCAATCCCAAAAGAAGATTCGACGCGGTCACAACCGGTCCCAGCACCAGCTCCTGGCCGAGGTATACCCCCCCGGTCACGCCGCCGAAAACATACGGTTCGGGACGGGCGCCGCTTACTATCAACGAGCCGAAACCGCCCAGCCGCTGCCCGCCGGAAGAAACGGTATAAAACTGGAAACCGAAAAAATTGCAATCCAGCTCATAGTCTTCGAACGATGGGGACCCGATATGCATCCCCCAGAATAATGCCCCTGCATTTCCGAAACAGGGATATGATGCGGTTATGAGTAATAAAAGAAGCACCATCGGCTTTCGGTTTTCATGCATACGATTACTCCCCGGCGTTATTTCCCGTTTACGGGGTGAAAAAAAAATTTTTCACCTATGATTTGACCCTTGATTAAAAAGATCTTTTCGATTAGATTTTACTATTAATTGATAAATAATAACAGCCATATTATATAAAATGCGGTCGTTTTTATCAGCTTATTACAAAAAATGGTGAATAGAAAAATGTGAATCATAATTATCAGGGCTTTAACCGAAATTATTATATCAGGGATAACCGGAACAGTGAGTAAAAGGAAAACAATAAGCAAAAGAACGACAAAAGAGACCGATATCCATATAGAAATCGATCCGGATGCGGGAGGGAATATCTCGATCGCAACCGGTCTTCCTTTTATGGATCATCTTCTCCATGCGATGGCCTTTCACGGCGGATTCGGTTTTATCGTCAAGGCGAAAGGGGATATTGACGTCGACCCCCATCACCTCGTCGAGGATACGGGGATCGTCCTGGGAGAGGCACTTAAAAGTATCGTTTCGAATCACGGCGTTATCACGCGTTTCTCCCACGCGATTATACCGATGGATGACGCCCTGTCGGAAGTGGTGATCGATGTATGCGGAAGGCCGACACTCGCCTATACCGCAGATTTCCCCCAAGACAGGGTGGGTGATTTTGATGTTTCTTTACTCCGTGAATTTCTCGCCGGCCTCTCGGCGCGTGCGGGAATGAGTCTTCACGCCCATATCCGGTATGGGGAGAACAGCCATCATATGGCGGAATCACTCTTCAAGGCATTGGGAAAAGCGATAAAAGCGGCATATGCGAAACCCGTTGAAAACAACGGGGAAATGTCGACAAAGGGGACTATTTAATAGAGGAAACGGCGACAAATTAAAAAATAAGCGGTATTTGGAATTGATTTACCGATTAAATCACACTAAAATAAAGGGAGAGACGGAAGCGAAAAAGAATATGGGTGATAAGGAGCACTTTGAGGAAATACTTGCGTTGTTACCAAAAGAAGGTTTCCTGAAAATTTCGGGTGAAAAACCGAAAAACCTTAAAAAGGAAGAAAAGGTACAATTGAACCGCAAGGGAAACGAGCTTCTTAATCGGGGAAATATTGAGATGGCACAGAAAATTTTTTTGACAACAGGATATACGGACGGCTTGATTCGTTTGGGAAAATATTTTTACAAAAACAATCAGCCTCTCGAGGCGTTAAAAATGTTCTGGCTGGCGCCTTATCAAAAAGGAATCAACGCGATGGTAAAAAAGATAGCTAAGATCATTAATTCGTGGCTACATGAGGATGAGAAAGGAAACCTTAATTATGAGTGATACAGAAAATCAGGCTAATGAAGTGCAAAACCTCATTGCAGAACTCTCGAAACTCGGCTATTTCTATCTTAAGGAAGACAGACTTGATGAGGCGGAAGAGAAATTCAAGAAAATAATCGAATATGATGATAAAAACACCTACGCGCTTGTCGGGCTGGGAGACGTGGAGAGGAAAAAGGGTAATTTCAACGAAGCGGTCCGGTATTATGAAGCCTGCCTGGAACACCATGCGGATAACAATTACGCCCTTTTCGGTCTCGCGGACAGTTACAAGGCGCTCAAAAATTATCACAAGGCGATCGATATCTGGGAAAAGTACCTTGTCAATGACGAACGGAACGTCACCGTCCTCACCAGGATCGCGGACGCTTACAAGAAAATAAAGAATTTCGACAAATCCCATGAAGTATACCTCAGGGCGCTAGAAATCGAACCGGAAAACGCCTATGCCCTTATCGGCCTCGGCTACCTCAATTTCGATTTTAAAAACTATAAAGAGGCGCTCCGCTACTGGGAAAAGGTGCTTACCTTGCAGGAGGACGAGGAAAATATAAAAATCCTCACCGCTCTCGGCAACTGCCACAGAAAATTGAAGACCTTTCATGAGGGACTCAATTATTTCAAAATGGCGCTCGATATCGAAGACAATAATTTTTATGCGCTTTTCGGAATGGCGGACTGCTACAGGGGGATCAAGGATCATCGTAAATCCCTCGAGTATTGGGAAAGAATACTCGATTTCGATCCGAACAACAAGGTGATCCTCACCCGTGCCGGCGACGCGTGCAGAAACCTGGGTGATCTCGAAAAGGCTGCCGCCTACTACAACAAGGCACTGAATGTCGGTTTTGATACGTACGCGGTACTCGGGCTCGCCATGATCAATAAAGTCCAGGGGAATTTCGACGAGGCGATCAATTCGCTTCTCAAACTCGTAAAAAACGATCCGGACAACCCGCGGCTTTATCTCGAAGCATCGGAATGCTATACGCTGACAAAACAGAAAGAAAAGGCGGTTCAGATTCTCACCGAATACACGAAAAGGGGAAACAGGAATATCTATATATCGGAAATGCTGATAAAACTCAAAAAAGATAAATAGATATAGACCGATATCAGAGAATGAACACAGTCCTTTCATCCCTTCTTCCCGAAGAAATAGAGGCGACATTCCCGATCGACCGCTCCTACAGAGCGCAGCAGATATTCGGCTGGATACAAAAAGGGATTACCGAAATCGACGCCATGACGAATATCCCGGCGCCGCTGAAATCCGTCCTGAAAGAGAAAGCCCGGATTACCACATTCAACCGCATCACGCCGTTTGAGGACCCGGACGGCACGGTAAAACACCGGATTACCCTCGAAGACGGTCTTGTCATCGAATCGGTACTCCTTTCCGACCCGTGCGCGGAAGAACCTGTTTCGAAAACGGGGAAAGCCCCGGCCGCGAGAAAGACAATCTGCCTCTCGAGCCAGGCGGGCTGCGGTATGGGCTGCAGGTTTTGCAAAACAGGGACCATGGGCTTCAAGAGAAATCTCGCCGCGCACGAAATCGTCGAACAATTCCTCAGTTTCAAAAGAGAATACGGCGATATACGGAATATCGTGTTCATGGGCATGGGAGAACCGCTGCTCAACCTCGAAGCAATAAAAAAGGCGATCGCCGTCCTGCATCATCCCGGGGGGAACAATATCGGCATCCGCAAATTTACCATTTCAACATGCGGTATCGAAAACGGAATTCGCGCGCTTGCGGAAGAAGGACCGCCCGTAAGGCTCGCCGTTTCACTCATTACCGCGGACGAGAAAATGAGAAAAACCCTCATGCCCTGCGCCGTAAAACAATCCCTCAAAACCCTCAAGGATTCCCTTCTCCATTATCAGAAAAAAACGAAAAGCCGCATTACCCTCGAGATCGTCCTCATCAGGGACACGACCGACCGTCCGGAGGATATCGCGTCCCTCAAGGATTTTATTCGACCGTTACGGACATCGGTGAACCTGATCCCGCTCAATCCCGTCCCCGAATTACCGTACGCGCGGCCCGAAAACGAACGGATCGTATGGTTCAAAAAAGCATTGGAATCCGCCGGGATCACCGTCACCCAACGGTACCGGAAGGGAACGGGAATCAACGCCGCGTGCGGGCAGCTCGCTTTTTAATGAAGCAAGTATATGTGCGCATATACTTGCATTCAATAGACTTTCATGATATATTTTAAGCAGGAGGTTGTAAAGATGGCCCAATTGACAATATATCTCGATAATAAAACGATAAAAAAGATTGAAAAAACGGCAAGGGAATCGAATGTATCGGTTTCAAAATGGGTGAGGGATAAACTGGAACTGATAATGGAAAATGACTGGCCGGAATCTTACTTTTCCGTTTTCGGGACACTTGACGATAATGATATCGACGAACCGAAAGCGCCTCATCCGGATGACGATGTAAAGCGGGAATCATTATGAAATATTTTCTCGACACGAATATATGTATTTATGCGCTTAAAAGCATATTTCCCCAAATACAAACGAACATGGAAAAAAAACATCCTTCGGATATTGCGATACCTGCGATTGTAAAAGCTGAATTATACTACGGCGCCCAAAAAAGTTTATACAGAGAAAAAGTAATAAAGGCGCTTGATTCGTTTCTGAAGCCGTTTTTTATACTCCCCTTCGATGATAACGCTTCATTATGGTATGCAAAAATTCGTGCCGGACTTGAAAAAAAAGGGAATATTATCGGACCGAACGATCTCATTATAGCATCATGCGCGATGGCGTATGGCGGTATTCTGGTTACTCACAATATAAAAGAATTTCAAAAAGTCGACGGGCTTTACCTGGAGGATTGGACGGATGAGGATGGGATGGAATAGCCGTCGTGTAAAAGTTTATCAGGAATCCATGAAACAAGGAAAATATATGATTTAAAACTCTCTTTTTTCCAGGGTTCCTTATTTAAAATTTTTCTCTATAGCAATCCCTCAGTCTCACGTCTCCTTCTCAACCCTCCTCCCCCTCTTCAAGCACAGCCCTGATTCTCCGCACCCCGGCGGAAGAGGACTGCTCCTTGGTGATTTTGAACTTTCCGAGTTCCCCGGTCGCGGATACGTGCGGACCGCCGCAGACCTCCTTCGAAAAATCCCCCATTGTGTACACCTTGACCGTTTCTTCGTATTTTTCATCAAAGAGTGCCGTCGACCCTTGCTTCCTTGCCTCATCCAGCGACATCATCTCGAAGGAGACGGGGAGATTCCTTTCGATCTGGTCGTTGACGATCCGTTCGACCTCCCGTATCTGTTCTTCCGTCATCTTTTCCGGATGTGAAAAGTCGAAACGGAGCCGTTCGGCGGTAATGTTGCTTCCTTTCTGCTCCACGTGCTCGCCCAACACCATACGAAGCGCCTTGTGCAGCAGATGGGTCGCGGTATGCAAGCGTTTGACGATCTCCGAATGGTCCGCGAGCCCCCCTTTGAACGATTTGTCGCCCTGTTTCGATAATTCCTGGTGTTTTTCAAAGGCGGCCTCGAATCCTTCCCTGTCCACGGTAAACCCGTGTTCGGACGCAAGTTCTTCCGTAATTTCAAGGGGGAACCCGTAGGTATCGTAAAGCCTGAAGGCGACGCGGCCCGGTATGATTTTTTTAGGGTTTTTCAGGAGATTCGGCAGCAGCTTTTCGAACTCGTGTTCGCCCTTTTTGAGCGCGGCACCGAAGCGTTCTTCCTCACGGAGAAGTTCGGTGGTAATGACGTCCCTGTTTTTTCCAAGTTCGTGATAAATTTTTTCATAAATCCCCACGACCGCGAGGCCGAGCGCATCGAGGCACGCGTTTTCTTCCGCACACAGTTTTCTCATGTGCCGTATCGCGCGGCGGATGAGCCTTCGTAATATATAGCCCTGTCCGAGATTCGAGGGTTTCACCCCCTTTTCGTCTCCCAGGATAAAGACCGATGCCTTCATGTGATCGCTTATAATCCTCATCGACCTGTCCGTTTCCCGGTCTTTTCCGTATGATTTGCCTGTTTTTTCTTCTATAATTCCGATAATCGGCATGAAAAGCTCTGTTTCAAACACGCTCCTTTTGCCCTGAAGCATAGCGATCGTCCGCTCCACACCCATGCCGGTATCGACGGTTTTCTTTTCGAGCGGCTCAAAGGTGCCGGCTTCCGTCTTGTTGTATTGCATGAAGACATCGTTCCAGACCTCGAAGTATTTGCCGCAGTTGCATCCCGGCCTGCATTCGGCCGAACACGGGGGTTTTCCCATATCGATGAACATTTCCGTATCCGGGCCGCAGGGGCCGGTTTTCCCTGCCGGACCCCACCAGTTGTCGCTTCTGGGAAGGAAATAGATCCGCTGTTCGGGAATTCCGAGTGATTGCCAGACCGCAGCCGATTCATCATCCCTCGGTACATCCTTATCGCCGCAGAAGACGGTGACCGAAAGTTTTTCCGGAGAAAATCCGAGCCATTCGGGCGAGGTGAGAAACTCGTAACTCATCCGTATCGCCTCTTCCTTGAAATAGTCACCGAGAGACCAGTTGCCGAGCATTTCAAAAAAGGTGCAGTGGGAGGCGTCGCCCACCTCGTCGATATCGCCGGTGCGAATACACTTTTGAAAATCCACGAGACGTTTTCCTCCCGGATGGGGCTCGCCGAGGATGTACGGTACGAGGGGATGCATCCCCGCAGTGGTAAAGAGAACGGTCGGATCGTTCTCCGGGATGAGTGACTTACCGGATATCCTTGTATGTCCTTTGGAAACGAAAAAATCGATATATTTCCGTCTTAGTTCGTCCGCTTTCATATCCGCAATGTAAAGAGAGAGGGAAATAATGTCAAGATGATGAATATGGACTTCATCACCCCTTTACCACAAATAACCGAAGGAATCTTCGATACCGGGCGATTATCATATAGATACAAAAAAGGAGATAATAATGACATTATTAGCTAAAAGCGTCCTCTTCGTCGCCGTATGGACCGGACTGGTATGTATTATGGGGTGCGAAATGACAATCGACAAACCGGCAGGAGAGGCGGATCCGCCTGAGGAAATCCCCACACTACCTCCGTCCCCGGACCGTTCCCCTGAATCGACCGTCGAGCTTCAACCTCCGACCCCACAATCGACACCGGAATTCACGGAAGCCGCCACATCCGTACCGTCTCCACCTCCGTCCCCGGAACCGACACCGGATCCCACGGCAGAACCGGCGGCAACTCCGACCTCCGTCCCCACACCCGTCCCCACCGCAGCACCTTCGACCGCCCCGACGCCAACCCCGATTCACTACGCGATCATTTATTATGTATCGGACACCGATTGCAGCGACGATCAGTACCGTCAGGGTCTCGAGAAGGTACGAAAGGCATTAGGCGAGATCAAGGAACAATTCAATGTCGAATTCGATCTGGTCAATCTCGGAAAAACATGGGACGCACCGGAATCGGACGATACGGGGACGGTACTCAAGGATCTTTCCTCGGATTATTCCTCTTACCGCAATACGAACGAATATGTAGTCGGTTTTACACCCGTGATGGGAAACAATGGCGTCGCGTATCTAAACGGACACCATTGTGTCGTTGCCTGGAAGCCGTCGGGACTCCTCTCCTGGGATCATGAGGAAACCAAACTGACCACGCATGAACTTACCCATACATGGGGTGTCGCCGCCGAAGGCCATGTGGACAGCCTCCTTCCTTCGACCGAGGTCTGCATCATGAATTACTGGCACCTCGCCTTCATGGACGAGAACAATATCGTCTGGTGCGACGGATGCAGAACCATCGTGGAACACACAATGAACTCGTGGCCGGCACGGTGAACGGCGTCTAAAAGGTTTGACCCGGGGAAGGCATCAATGGTAGGATAAGGGTGATTCTTTTAATATGCGGAGGACATCATGGAAAAACGGACCCCGGTGACAAATCCGGTCTCGATAGCGATCCAGTTGTTGATTGTCCTTGTCATCCTGCCTTTTTCTCCGATATTTATTACGTTACGGTGGACATGGGGGGAGGCATGGTTGTACGGGATCATCAGCGCCTCGGGATTTATCATCAGCAGAATCCTGGCTGCCGGAAAACACCCCGATATCGTCAAGGAAAGGGCCGAATCATTCAAACATAAAGACACAAAATCATGGGACAAGGTGTTAGCCCCGATGCTTGCCTTCGGCAGCGGTCTTATCCCGGTAGCGGCGGGAATCGATGCATTATGCGGATTATCGCCCGGATTCAACGTTATTAGTAAGATTATAGCTGTTCTCCTGATACTGTCGGGCTATGCATTGGGCACTTACGCGTTAACCGAAAACCGGTATTTTTCCGGCACCGTCCGGATACAAACCGAACGGGGACACTCAGTCGTTACGACGGGGCCGTATCAATGGATACGGCATCCCGGCTACGCGGGGGCGTTGATAGCCAATATCGGTGTACCGATACTGCTTGATTCGTACTGGGCTTTTATCCCGGTTGTGTGCGTGGCGGTTATTGTCTTTATCCGTACCTACCTGGAAGATACCACCCTGCAGAAGGAACTGGAAGGATACCGTGAATATGCGAAGAAAACCGGAAAAAGACTGATACCGTTTATCTGGTAACTTCGCCCCGACCGCGCCGCAATACATCCGAAACTCCTTGACAAACGGATGTTTTCTACATTAATATACGGCGAGGTAACATTCGAATAAAAACGTCAAAAACATCGAAAAAAAGAAAATGTGTGCCTTGAGCTTATTCACTGAAACTGCGGCACCCGATTACCATTAACAGACCGCCCCCTGGGGGTGGATTGCCGGATCGTCGATGATTTGCTGCTTGGGGCCGTGCCGTTTATTTTCCGGTATGTTTTTGTAGAAATCCGCCGGCTTCAGGACGTTCTCCGAAGGCGGTTGATTTTTACTTCAAATAAAATCAAAGGAGGAACCTGATGCAGGTAAAAGTATTTTTAAATGAAGACGAGTTTCCCCGGCAATGGTACAACCTCGCCGCCGATCTCCCCTCGCCGATGCAGCCGCCGCTGGGTCCGGACGGGAAACCGATTTCGCCGGACATGCTCACCCCGGTATTCCCGATGAATCTGATCGAACAGGAAGTTTCCACGGAACGCTGGATCGATATTCCGGGAGGGGTATTGGAACTGCTTTTTCGATGGCGGCCCACACCACTCCACCGCGCGGTTTATCTTGAAAAGGCTCTGGGCACACCGGCAAAGATTTATTACAAAAACGAGAGTGTCTCGCCTCCTGGCAGCCACAAACCGAATACGGCGGTCGCCCAGGCGTGGTACAACAAAGAGTTCGGAATAAAAAAAATAACAACGGAAACCGGTGCCGGACAGTGGGGAAGCGCACTCGCTTTTGCCTGTTCCGTAGTCGGTCTCGAATGCAAGGTTTTCATGGTGCGGATAAGCTTCGACCAGAAACCCTATCGAAAAGTCATGATGCAGACATGGGGGGCTCAATGTATCGCGAGTCCGAGCAACCAGACGAACGCGGGAAGAGATATTCTCAAAAAGATGCCGGACACACCGGGAAGCCTCGGGATCGCGATAAGCGAAGCCGTCGAGGCCGCGGTCACCGATACATCGGGAGAAACCAGATATTCACTGGGCAGTGTTCTCAATCATGTCATGCTTCATCAGACGGTCATCGGACTCGAGGCAAAAAAACAGCTTGAAAAAATCGGCGAAAAGAAAGTCGATGTAGTAATCGGCTGCGCCGGCGGCGGAAGCAATTTCGCCGGTCTTTCATTCCCCTTTGTCTGCGACAAGATTCACGGCGCCGATATCGACATCATCCCGGTCGAACCGACCTCGTGTCCCACCATGACACGGGCGCCTTTTGTCTATGACCACGGCGATACGGCAAAAATGACGCCGCTTCTCCCCATGCATTCACTCGGCCATGATTTTATACCGCCGCCGATTCATGCCGGCGGTCTCCGCTATCACGGCATGGCACCCCTTGTCTGTCAGGCGATCGTCGAAGGCCTTCTCACGCCCAGAGCGCTTCACCAGACAGAGTGTTACAACGCGGCAGTCCAGTTCGCACGAACGGAAGGAATTATCTGCGCGCCTGAAACAAGCCACGCAGTCGCCGCGGCAATCCAGGAGGCAAAAAAGGCAAAAGAAGAGGGAAAAGAAAAGGTAATCCTCTTCAACATGAGCGGCCACGGCCTTATGGATTTAAGCGGATACGAAAACTTCTTCTCCGGGAAACTGATCGATTATCCGTTACCGGAAGACGAATTGAAGAAGTCCCTCAAATCGCTGGAAGGGCTTCCAAAACCGGCGGTAAACAAGACCGGAAAATGGTAAGGACGATCCCGGATGCAACCGGGATCGCTATTCGATAGAAGGGAATCACTCCGGAGGTATCGGCCCGTTGAGAAGGAGCAACACGCTTCATTATACAATAAAATGCATACCTCCGGGGTGCATATCCCCGTCACCTCCTAGATTACGGGCCGTGAGGGAATATGAGGAGATAGAATGAACGAACAGTATGATTCGGAACGAATATATTGCAGAAAACTCGGCCATCATCTTGGTTTTATATATTGCAGGACCGAACATGACGGTTTACCGTGTTCCCGCGTTCTCGATTGCTGGTTTTCTCGTATACCTGTCCGGGATTTCATACTCGCCAATTATTCGGAATCCGAGCGTGAACGTATATTTGCGCCGCCCCGCCAAAAGACGGAAACCCTGCTTGATCTTATTAAAAAAGCGCAAAGACACATCAAAAAAGAATAAAGGTCTCAAGAACTATTCCCGTCTTGCCATTCTTATTTGTTTTGGTCTGTTTTCATCGAAGACATCGACACGACACTTTGCCTCATATACATACTTATTCAAAAAAACCGCCGGATCCGGCAGCCCGGATTGCCTCCCGGCAACGTTAAAGTGACCGGTACTATTATAAAAAAAAGAGAGTGAATTCCGGCCCTCGAACGATTAATACTACAGAGAATAAAAAAGGAGAAAAAAATGAAGGGATATTTTCGCTACAGGGTGAAAAAAAACGGGAATGACGCATGGCGGATTAATGATAAAGTTAAACTTGTTCTTCTGAGTTTCAAGGAGAAAATCACCCCCGACCTTCTCTGTAAAATCAATGAAATCACCCCCGATCAACTCTTCGAATGGCGGGAAAAGTTTATCAGGGCGGGGCGGTACGGCCTTATGACCGAGGGGGCGACTGAAAGGGAACACGAACTCACCAAAAAAGTCGATTTTTTACAGGAAACACTCCAGTCGACCATACTCGAAAATATCATACTCAAGCGGAAAGTGAACAAAGCCGGATGATTGCCCGGACCCGCATCGGGCTATTGTCCGGTTATTGTCGATTGAAACGCATTCAAATTGAAACAGCTGCTATTAAAAAATAAAAAAGCAGGGTCTGTCCCCTGATAAAAGACATTTCCCTGCTTTTTTCGGTATACATTGCAGATTCATCAAACCGTGATGTTACGGATGAAACACCCGGCCGGACGTTCCGTGCCGCTTCTCACGCAAGGTGCTATCCGTATCTCGCAATACGGCCGCCTGAAGCTATTCGAATATGAGTCCGATCCGGATGCTGAACTCCTTCTCGTAGGCGCTGTTATAGTTTTTGACGTTGTACGTATTGATACATTCGCCGTAACCGCTGTAGAACTGGATATACGGCCTGAAACGGGAGAACAGTACACGTGTTTTCATCCCGATCTCCTGCCAGCCATAAAAGGGATCGAAAGATTCAAGGGGGTCGCCGCCGAATCCCAGACTGTTGTTGCCGATACCGAAACTCGCATAAAGCTCCTCGAGATCGTTTTTCTCATCATCGACGAGTTTGAGGAAAATTTTCGCGGCGAAATTGCCCATGTAATCTTCATAATCTTCGTTATTCGGTTCCTTGCGCCATAAATAATAAAATTTGAGATTAATGCCCAAATTCAGCCAGCTGCCCACACTGAATTGCGCCTCGACATACGACCGTTCGAATCCCAGCGAATACGGCTCGAATTGACCGTTGGAAAGGTGATCCCAGAATCCCAGCTGTATATAATCGATACCAGGAATGACCATATCGCCGGCAAAATTATTGCCGGATTCAAAGCACCAGAATATTTCCGGTGCGAAATTGATAACGGTAAAGGGACTCGACCACTCGTAAATCTGCCAGAACATGAGCTGGTTGTAGGCAAAATAAAGCCCGATCTTTAATGAATGAAACACATCGAATTTGAAACTTATATTGATTTTCCCCTGATCGTCCCCGATTCCCGTGATTAAATACATCGGTTTATATCCGGAAATCGCTTCCATCCAGGGACTTTCCGCGAAAACACCCGTGCTCATGAGCAAGAAACCCACAAGACAGACAATAAAAAAAATCGTTCTCATACCCTCGTCTCCTTTCCCGGCTGTATTGCCTTTTCGGGACAATAATGCCGGCTACTATAAAAGTATAGGTTTTTTGGAGGGTAATTCAAGTTTTATCCGCAGATTTTTCCTTTACGAGAAAAAGAAGTATCAATACCGATAAAAACGCGAAACCGCCGCCCGTAAAAAAGGGCAGTCCGGGCATGATCGAAAACAACACTCCCGCGATAATACTCGCGGGCAGAAGACCGATACCCACGATCATATGGTAAAATCCCAAAGCGGTCGCTTTCGCACCCGCGGGGGCGTTCTCCGCGACAAAGGCCTTTTCAACACCTTCGGTCAACGCGTAGTAGACGCCATAGACGGGCCAGAAAACCCAGAGGAGGAGATTTGCCCCCGGTGTAATGAATCCGAACGCGGCGTATACGACGGCATACAGGCAATAACCGGCGAGAAGAACGATTTTACGCCCGATGCGGTCGGAGAGGGCCCCGAAGAAGGGCGAAAGGACACTCGAACAAAGGTTGAACACGAGGTACATCACGACAACCAGCGGCAGCGATATATGAAGATCCATCGAACGAAGCATAAGAAAAAGATTGGAGGAGTTACCCAGGGTAAAGATAAACTGCGAAAGGAAAAACCATTTCAGATTCGTATTGTATTTATCCGGAGCCAGATCGGGGAGCGGTTTATCTGCCGAATTACCGGAAGAAACCTTCGGTTTGTCCTTGAGAAAAAAAAGGAAAATCACCCCGATAAAGGCCGGAATAAGTGAAATAAGAAAGACCGCTGAAAATGAATCGAAACTCTTGAGGTTTCCCGTTTTGACATCGAGGAATTGAAGAACAAGAAAGAAACAGATGACGGCCCCGAGTGTGGCACCGGCAAAATCCATGCCCCGTTGAAAGCCGAACGCCCTTCCCTGAAGCGCCGGTTGCGTCGATTCGGAAATGAGGGCGTCCCGAGGGGCCGCCCGAACTCCTTTACCCACACGGTCAAAAAAACGCGCGAGGAGAACAAAATACCACCCGTAACTTCCAAGGAGAAAGAATATTTTCGCGCAGGCTGAACAGGCGTACCCGACAATGACGGGTATTTTCCGTTTTTTTATTCTATCGGACAGGTATCCGGAAAACACCTTGAGGAGACTCGCCGAGGATTCGGCAATACCCTCGATAATCCCGAGGATCGGACCCAATGCGGCCTTTTGCGCGGCCATGATCATGGCAATGAACGCCTGCAGCAACGGGTATATCATTTCGGAAGAAACATCGGTAAAGAACGATGTGAACCCGGTAAGTATGACATTTTTATGAATCGGCTGTTTTACGGCAGGTTTATTTACATTTGTATCCGCTTCGGCTCTCTTTTTCATCGTGTTTCCTCCCTGATAAGGATTACATTTTTTCCAGAAACGGTATGGCGAGCAGATCGAAACCCTTTTTAAAGACCGCCTTGATCGCACGCAAAAGCCCGATCCGTGTCACTACGAGATCGGCGCGTTCGTTGTGCAGCACGGGATTATCGTGGTAATACCGTGAAAACAGCCTGGCCAATTCATAGAGGAACATCGCGATCACCGAAGGGTTAAGCTGTTCGGCGGCCTGCTCCACCTCTTCCGGGAACAGCGAGATAAGTTTGACGATTTCCCACTCCTCCCCGACGGAAAGCAGTTCGGGATCGAACACGCCCCCCATGTATTTCTCTTTCCGTTCCTCGAACTTTTTTAGAATGCTCGATATCCGTGCCCCCGTATACTGGAGATATGGCCCGGTATTGCCGGTAAACGAGATCGATTCCGAGGGATTAAAAATCATATCCTTGTTCGGCGTCACGGAAAGAAGATAATAATTGAGCGCTCCGAGCGCTATTTTCTTTGAAGTTTCTCCGATGTCATCGATCTCTTTCTCCCGTTCCCGCGCCCTGATTTCATTCTCCGCGAGTCCGATGAGTTCTTCAAGGAGATTGTCAGCGTCGACGACCGTTCCCTCCCGCGATTTCATTTTACCGTGGGGAAGGTTCACCATACCGTAGGACAGGTGAAAGAGGTTATCAGCCCAGCCGAAACCCAGCATGCCGAGGACTTTGAAAAGGACCTGAAAATGGTAATTCTGTTCCGAAGCGACAACATAGATAAGCCGGTCGAAAGGCCAGTCCCGATGCCGCTGAATCGCGGTTCCGATGTCCTGGGTAATGTAGAGGGATGTTCCGTCACCCCGGAGAAGGACTTTTTGGTCGAGGCCGTCATCACTCAGATCCACCCAGACGGAGTTGTCTTCCTTTTTATGGAAGATATTCTTTTCAAGCCCTTTGAGTATCTCGTCCCTCCCGTAACGGTAGGTTTCGCTTTCAAAATAATAACTGTCAAAGGAAATACCGGTATTCTCGTATGTTTTTTTTATCCCCTCTATCGCCCACCTGTTCATCTTATCCCAGAGTTCCCTCACCCCCGGATCGCCCGATTCCCAGGCTTTGAGCATATATCGGGCCTCTTCTTCCGCCCCGGAATCTTCCTTTACCCATTCATTGAACCTGACATAGTAATTGCCGACGAAATGGTCGGACTTGATATGCTCGCTTTCCGGGGTTCTGTCTTTTCCGAAACGCTTGTAGGCGAGCATCGATTTACAGATATGGATACCCCTGTCATTGATGAGGTTGACCTTTCTGACATCCGCCCCGTTTGCCTCAAGGATTCTCGCGATACTTTCGCCGATGGAATCGTTTCTCATATGGCCGAGATGAAGGGGTTTATTGGTATTTGGGCAGGAGAACTCGACCATGATCTTTTTGCCGGATAACGCCGTCCCCGCTCCGTATCCTTCCGTCATACTGTTGACAGCCGCGATCACCTCTTCGGCGACACGTCCCTTATCGAGTTTGATATTGACATACGGACCCGACGCTTCGGCATGTCCCAGCTTCTTTCGCGTGATTTCATCCGCCACCATGGCGGCGATCGCCTGCGGCGCCTTCCGGAAGCGTTTCGCGAAACCGAACATCGGAAATGCGATATCCCCGAGTTCCGGATTCGGGGGTGTTTCGGCAACCATATCCCCTGCCGAATTGCCTTTGCTGAATTGTTCGGGGTCATCCGCCATGTGCTCCAGAATCGAAACAATAATGGCCCGCCACCTGTCCCTGTATAGTTTCATGACCGTTCCTCGTGTTCACGTCTGTTTTTCCGGTTATACCCGATATATCCGATTAAAGCAAGCATCAGTGTAAAAGTTTCCCCGCCGTCCCGCCTGAAAGAGGCGAGATGCGGATTGCATGAAGTGCAGTCCCCGACGACATCGCATTCTTTCACGCCGCAGCCTTCGAGCAGGCCTATGTTCGCCTGTCTGAGATCGAGGAAGAATTTCCCGTTGTCCACTCTGCCCGCGCCGGGACCGAACTCACCGGTAAAGCTTTCATATCGGTCTTTATCAACCTCGTAACAGCACGACCCGATCCCGGGACCTATCACCACCCGTATGTCGCAGGCCGCAGCACCGCATTCCTTTTTCATCATATCGATACCGTTCCGGATAATCCCGGTTCCCTTCCATCCCGAATGGAGAACACCGAACCCCTTCCCCCGTTTATCAAAAAGGAAAACGGGGAGGCAGTCCGCGACCGTAACGCACAGGATATTGCCGCGGCCACGGGTCACCATCCCGTCCCCCACCATTTGTTGATATTCCCCGGGCGCCCCGTTTTCCGGTATGAACACGACGTTCTTTGTATGCTTCTGGTAAAGGGAAAAAACGCGGGATTCGTCGATCCCGTACACCCTGAAAAGGTTTTTGCGATACGGAAGCGTATCCCGTTTGAAAAAGGCCATATCCCCCGCTCGTTTGAGCGAGAGCAAGGCGGATGGTCCGGGTCCGTCCCCACCGTCATGGCTGGAGGGTATTCGCACCATGTGTTCGCGTCCTGTCATATCGAGGTCGATGTATCGTATCATGTACCCGTAAGAGAGTACATGGTAGCGCCCTCATGGTCAACCGGCCACTGACTTTCCGCAGTCAACGCCGGAAACAAGCGGCCATGTGCATCGAGACCCTTCCATACACCGAACCTCCGTCCCCCGCCTTGCTTTTTCACCCCCGCAATGCTATGGTTTATATCATGTACGGTCTGAAGGAGGACGACGAACCATGAGTTACTGGGCTATCGATCTCGGGACGACAAACAGTACGGTCGCGCGATGGAACGAGGCTTCGCGCTCGCCCGAATTGCTGCACATGGAAGGTATCTGCCGCGAACCGGCGGAAGGGCAGGAGATCGAAGTACGTTACTCGATTCCCAGCTGTCTCTATATCCTGCCCCAAAACGACTGGAAAACACGTATCGGCTCATGGCCGTTGTTTCAGAAACATTTTTTTATCGGGACGCAGGCCCTTATCGGCAGACAGGCCTCGGAAAAGGACGCCTGTGCCTATTCACCCGCCTATATTCCGGGATTCAAGCCGTACCTGATCCGCGACAGTTACCGTACCCTGACCAGGATCGGGCAGAAGACGTATTCGGCGCGAAAGGCAGCGACGACCTTTGTCCGGGAACTCCTCTGCCTGATTAAAAGAAAAACGGGCGAACGTCCGAGGTACGTCACCTTCAGTGTTCCGGTCGACAGTTACGAACCCTACAGGGCCGAACTCAAACACATCTCCTCCCAACTCGGCATCAGCCACTTCAACCCGATCGACGAACCGGTCGCGGCCGCAATCGGCTACGGCCTCAGGATCGACGAACCGCAATGCGTTCTCGTTATCGATTTCGGCGGCGGCACCCTCGACCTCGCCCTCATCGAAGTACTCGAAAAACAGGCTGAGCTGGGAAGGGCGCGCGTGGTCGCGAAATACGGCGCGCCGGTCGGCGGCAATGTGGTCGACGCGTGGCTCGTCGCCAGGTTCTGCAAAGAATGCGCCTACGATCTCAAAAAACATTCGACGGACGCGAATGTCTCGTGGTGGTACCGCGTCATGCTCGAAGAAGCGTGCAGGGTGAAGGAAAGCCTTTTTTTCAGACCTCACGATACATTTTTCATTTCACCGCCAAAGGAAATGCAGCGTTTCGAAGCGCTTCTTTACGCGAAGGACCAGCGGCTGGACAAACCGCTCGACGTTACACGGGAAGACCTCGTCGATGTACTCCGGGAACGGGGTCTCTATTCTCTTTTCGACCGGTGCATCGACAATATCATGGAGCAGGCCGAATCGAAGGGCCTGACCGAACGCAACATTTCCGAGGTGCTGATGGTCGGCGGCTCCACGCTTCTGCCGGACATCTACTCGCGGGTCGAGTCGCGATTCGGACGTGACAAAGTGCGGGCGTGGCAGCCCTTTGCCGCGGTCGCCTACGGGGCGTGCGCCTATGCCGCCGGGCATCTGACAAAATCGGATTTTATCACCCACGACTATGCCTTCATCACCTACGACAAGGACACCCATAAGCCGCAATACAACATCATTATCCCTCACGGGACGCCCTTTCCGACCGCCCGCGATTTCTGGAAGCGGCAGCTTACCCCGACATGTCCGCTCGGGGAACCGGAACGGATCTTCAAGCTTCTCATCTGCGAAATAGGCAAGGCCCATTCCGTCGAACAGGAGTTTGTCTGGGACAGTTTCGGGAGACTTCATTCGTTCAAGGCCGGGGACGAAAAAAAACCGCTTGTCATACCGCTCAACGAATCGAACCCGACACTCGGCTATCTCAATCCCCCCCACCCGCCGAGGGACAGGTCGGCACGGCTCGAGGTCGCCTTTATGGTGAACGCCGAACGGTGGTTGTGCGCCACGGTGTACGATATTAGGACGCGCAGGTACCTGCTGATCGACGAACCCGTCTACCGCCTGAAATGACACGGGCCGGTACCGCCGCGAAGGACGTCTTCATTCGTCATTCGACCCCGAATGCTCGTCATTCGACCCCGAATGCTCGTCATTCGACCCCG